>JAUIJQ010000162.1 GCA_030431165.1 Rhodothermia bacterium
CAGCCATAGCTATGCGAACCCGAGGACGGATTGCCAAAGCGATCCGAAAAGTAGGGCAGCATCCGCTCCATCACCGATGGAGCAACCGGCGTAGTGGCGTTGTAGTCGAGGTAGATCATCGGCAGCGATTCGCACCGTTGTCCCGGTAGTTCTTCCGGGTTTACGGCAACGCACTTCCGCCGTTCCGCGCCTGGCGGACTACTCCTCGTCTTTGCTGATGCGCGGCTGGTGCTCGAGTACGTTGTCGATCAGTCCGTACTCCTTGGATTCTTCAGCACTGAGCCAGTAGTCACGATCAGAGTCATCTTCGATCTGCTCGACGGTCTGGCCGGTGTGTGAGGCGAGAATCTCGTAGAGGCGCTTCTTTGTTTTCAGGATCTCGCGGGCCTGGATTTCGATATCCGAGGCCTGCCCCTGGGCGCCGCCAAGCGGCTGGTGGATCATGATGCGGGAGTTCGGCAGCGCTGCGCGTTTGCCGGCGGCCCCTGTCGCGAGCAACACGGCCCCCATCGACGCGGCCAGCCCGACGCAGATCGTGGCGGTCGGGGCCGAGACATACTGCATCGTGTCGTAGATCGCGAGGCCCGCGTATACAGATCCGCCTGGCGAGTTTACGTAGATGTTGATGTCTCGCTCGCCGTCTTCACTGGCAAGGAACAGCAGCTGGGCGACGATCAGGTTGGCGATCTGGTCGTTGATCGGCGTACCCAGAATGATGATGCGCTCCTTGAGCAAGCGGCTGAAGATGTCATATGCTCGTTCGCCACGCGTCGTCTGTTCGACGACCATCGGAACGAGCGCCCCGATCGGGGCATCCTGAAAGGGACCGGAGTAAATCCCCTCGGGCATCGAAGTGATGCCGCGAGTGAACTTGATAAAGTCTTCGACCATCTTGCTGGTGGGCTGCGTTTTGGCGGTTTGTGCTACCGGGGCTTGCGGAGTTGGTTCCGTACGCGATCCAGCGGTCGGCGCCACCACGATGACGACTCGCCGTCTTCTGGCTCAACGAGGGCATCTTCCTGCGCCTTGCGCTCGGCCTCAAGCTTCTCTTTTCGTTCAGCTTCGAGCGTCTCCCGGTCCTTTTCGACTACTTCAAAGTGATCGGCCAGAAACGAGAAAACTTTCTCGCTCAGGAGCCGCTGGTTCATGCGGTCCATCAGACCGGGCACTGAGCTGTAGTACTGCTGAAGAAAGTTCGAGTCAACGTTACCATCACCCGACATCTTCTCGAAGAAGGCTTGCCGGTCGTCGTCGCCAACCGCCAGTTCATTCTCCTTGATTACGAAGTCGCGAATAAGCATCCAGCGACCCTGGCGTTCAGCCTCCTCGCGATAGCTGCCTCGGAACGCATCTTCATTGAACCCGTCGGGCAGCTCTCCTTCAGACCGGCGTTTCACGTCCTCGACAAACGAATCCAGGTATAGGTCAACGACGGCTTCGGGAACGTCAACCGGATTCAGTTCGATCATCTTTTCAACGATCGAACTCTCGAACAGCTCTCTCGATCGTGTCTGCCAGGCATCATCAAGCTGCTTACGGATTTCCGCCTTGAAGTCCTCCATCGACTCGAAGCGGTTGTCCGAAACGGATGCTGCAAATGCGTCGTCGAGCTCGGGCAGCGCCCAGTCGCGCACCTCCCGCAGTGTCACCTGATAGCGTCGATCCGAGTGGTCATGGTCATGACCATCACCGTGGTCGTGGTCATGATCGTGATCGTGATCGTGCGGCATCACCACGACGACCTCGTCACCGGCTTCCCGCCCAATCAGCGCTTTCTTGAAAGGCTCTTTGACCCGCTCGTCACCAAGGTGATACGTGACCTCTTCTTCGCGGCTGCCCACGACGGCCAGTCCATCGTCGTCGAGAAGCTGAAGGTCTACAACCACGACGTCGTTTTCGTCGACCTTGCCTTCTTTGGCCGGAGTCTCGACACGCTGCTCGCGCAGTCGATTCAGCTCTTCCTCGACGTCTTCGTCTGTGACTTCATGGACAAGCCGCGGGACCGTTTCGCCTTCTGTCGAGGCGAGCTCAAACGAGGGCCGCACGCCAAAGCGGATGACGGCGAAAAGGTCGCCATCCATTTCATACTCGAGCGTAGTGATTTTCGGTCTTCCGAGCACTTCGTGTTCGTCTCCCTCAAGGACCGACGATTCGTAGGTCTCCTGGATTGACCGCTCTGCCACGCCGTAGGCGAGCGCCTTTCCGTAGAGCTTTTTTACTACCGAGATCGGAACGTGGCCTTTTCTGAACCCCTTGAGTTGCGTTCGCGATCGTTGTGCGCGGAGTACTTTCTGAAGATCCGGAGCCAGTTCGTCGGCCGTTGCACGGATTTCGAGGTCATACTCGACCGGATTAACCTGCGTGATGTTAGTCTGCATTCACCTGATGACGAATCGTTACGGCTAGGCGGCCGACACGAACTGATCGCGTGGGCCGGCATCCGACCCTGGAAGGTCGGCAGAGAGCAGCTCCTGGATGCGGAATCGCCAGACCCCAGGAGACTTCACCCAGAACGCCAGACTGCCTCCGTTGTTCGTCCCAATTGAGAGGTTTGGCCCATCGTCTGTCAGGGTCCACCAGTTAACCGACGAAACGTCTTTTAGCCGGATGGTTTTGCGGATCCGGCCCTGCCAGGTCCACCCCTTTACGATGATTCGATCAAAATACAGGCGCGCGCGGCCGAAAATCAGTCCTCGTTCGAGGAACCGAATTCTGCTGGAGAGCAGAACGCGATCGGCGGCACGACTAATCGCCTTGGTTGTCATTGTCTTCTGTGTCGTTGCCCAGACGTGAAGTAGAGGGATACTTGTCCCGTCGCTAACACGAGGGAGCGCTGAGACGCGCGAATGGTGAGCGGCGGTCCAATAGAAATACTGCGAACCGCGTGGTGGTATTGTGAACTGTACGTTAGAAGTCGAAGCCGACGGAGAAATACCATTGTCGTCGGCCAAACTTCCGCCCGTCAAACGGCCACGCCAGATCCAGGCGCACCGGATATCCGAAAAATACGGATCGCAGGCCAAATCCGGTGCCCATCCGCACGTCTTCGAGGCGTCTTCTGCCTTCTTCGTCGCGTCTGAACACGCGGAACGTGGTCGAGTCGGCCGCCGAGGAAGCGAGTCCGCCGATATCAACAAAGGCCGCGCCATGCATTACGCGCAGGGGTCGAAGCGGCGAGGCGGCAAAGCGGCCGTCGAGTGGGAACCGCAGCTCCATATTCGCGAGCCCGAAGCGGGTGCCGTTACTCTCGTTGATGTTGAATCCGCGGAGCGGCATCACCGGCGCAGCAAAGAGAAACTCTGATACGTCGTTTACCGGAAATCCGTTGAGGTCGTCAAACGATCGATTGATCCAGTTCTGGACACCCGAAGCATAGAATGACTGCCGCTCCGGTCCCAACGAGGCGCCTGCGGCACCGCGAACGGCGAGCGTAAACCGATCTGACAGCGCCACGTAGCGACGCATGTCGACGAGCAGCGTCACAAATCGCACGGCGCCACCCTCAAATGCAATCGGAGTTCCCGCAACACCAAGTGCCATCCGCGATCCAGATGACGGCGCGAGAAAGCCCGGCGCCGTCACGTCCCGGGTCAGCGTTAACGACGGATACACCATGGACCTGCGTTTCGTCGCGGCCCGTGAATCAGTTACATCGGCACGACTTACCCGAACGGCTGTCAGGTCAATGTCGAGCCGGTGAAACTTGTTGAACGGTAATGAGAACCCGCTCGATACGCCGTACCTCCGAAAGCGGAAGTAACGACGGAAGCCATCTACCGACTGCCTGACGAGTCTCGATGTCTGAAAGGCAGAGAGTTGCCAATCGACGCGGCGCCTCCGGTTCTCGTACGAGGCGATGTAGTCCGAATTCCTTAGATCGATCAGCAAGTTGGTTGAAAGCGACAACCGGTGATCCCCCAGCATGTCACTGAACGTCATCTGCGTGACGCCCTGGACGCCGTAAAGGACATCGTAGGACGCAGAGCCATAGACGATGTCAGGGGAGAACCGCAAGCGGTACGGCCGCGTCTCGCCGGCTTCGACAATGCCGACCGGCCGACCAGGTGGCGGCAGTGCGCTCTGCCCGACGCGTTCTAGTGGCGTATCCCGAAATTCGACATTGAGGGCACCCGAAGATGAGTCGGGCGTCGTGTTCATCAGGTCACTGTTGTCAGCGACCGGCATCCCCGTTGCATCCGACGCATCGCGCAGGAATGGATTTGAGTTTCGCACCGGCTCTGAAGCGAGCAGAACCGACGGCGCCGAAATCATCGGCCGCCTGTCGCGCCGCTGCGCCCACACGTTGGGCACAAGCTCAACCTCGTTCAGTCTGCGCTGCAGGGGGTAATTGACAACGTAGATCGTGGGGGTGCCGCGGTAGTAACTGAGAACGGCAGCCCGGCTCCCGTCGGCTGCCAGTGAGTACTGCCGGATTCCCACCAGTAGGTTCGTGAGCGGAACCGCCCTCCCCTGCTCCAGGTCAAGCGCGTACAGGTTCGTAATTCCGTTTCGATCAGATAGGTAGGTGACAGTCTGCCCGCCTGGTGCGTAACGCGCTGAATGCTCACTGTAGCCGGGTGTGTCCGTGAGCCGGGTGATGTCGCCCGAGTCCACGTCCAGTGCAAACAAGTCCATCTGCAACTGATCAGCCGCACCTTCAAATAGCCCCGGTATTGAAGCACGATCAGAATGGAAAACAAGTGATCGTCCATCCGGACTAAACGCGGGAGCCAGGTCGGAGTGTTCATCCGCCGTTAGTTGTCTGAGGTCCCCCGACTCGATGTCCAGCAGGAACAGGTCTGACTGCGCCCGGGCGACGGCCGACACGGCGATTTGTTTGCCGTCTGGTCCCCAGTCGATAGAGACAATTTGTTCAACGGCCTTCAAGCGATGGCTCCTTCGCTTTGAACTGAACACGTCAACGATCACGATCGCCTCATCACGACCGGACTTCGTCGCAACGGCCACCTGCCGGCCATCCGGGCTCCAACTCAGCCCAACTGTGAGAATCGGCAGACTTTCAAACGAGCTGTTGAGCTGTCCTCGAATGAGGCGCGTTCGCTCGTTTGTATTAATGCGCTGTATGTAGAGATCAAACAGGCCGCTGCGCGTTGACAGAAACGCAACGCGATCACCACGCGGAGAGACAACCGGATTGGCGTAATACGTACCGGGGCGACTTGAGGCGAGCGGTCTCCCGATGTGTTCAAGTCGTTCGCGAGCAGCAACCTCGGGGAAGTAGATTTCCTGCAGGGCTGTGCGCCAGCGACGCGAGATCTCGTCGAGCGGCAGCCCGGTGGCTACGCGAAAAGCGAGATCAACCGATCGCGTCACGCGATAACGCCGCACTATTTCGCCGACCTTCTCGCGCCCGTACTGCGTGGCGACGTAATCCCAAACGCTGTGTCCGCCGTGATACGCGAACCGGCCGTTGAGTTGGGCAATGGGCGGCAGGTTGTCGGTAAGCACCGCCTCTCGAATAAACATGTCGGCTTCGGTGGACCAGTGCTCAGCCGCAAACTCGGCGAGTCCTTCATTGAACCACGAGGGGCACGTCGGGAAGTTCGAGCGCATCAGCGGATGCACCATCTCGTGCACGAGCGTGCCGCCGCCCGAGGCGATGTTCATGATCAGCGCCTCGTGCTCGTAGGTGTAGTAGCCGAAGGGCGTGTCCGGCTCGTCGCCGAAGATCGTCTTGGCGTGGCGGTAGTAGGACTTGCTGTCCGCGAACAACCAGACTTCGACGAGCTCGCTGGGGTCCTTGTCGAAGTAGGCCGCCTGCAGGCGCTCGGTCGCCCACGCCACCGTGCCCTCGGCGCGACGCTCGACCATCTCGGGTGCCTCGTCGCCGATCACCACCCACGGATGGGCCGCGACGACGTGAAAGCCCTTCTTTCCATACTCGTCGCGAAGCGCGGTCACGCGCGCTTGTACGCGGTCCCCGGGGGCGCCGTTGGCCACCTGCGCGTCTCCATCGCGCGGCCCTTCGGAGGGCTCGGCAGTGCGCGGCGGCGCTCCCGATTCACGAGAAGGCGGCACACAAGCCGCTAGAGACAACACCACGAAAGACCGACGCCGCACGTTCGAAGAACGCACGGCGTCGAAAATCGTTCCCTCGCGAGGGAGCTACTGCGGCGCCAGCCGGTAGATCTTGCCCTGACCGTACGGCGAGTTCGGATTGCCCTCGACGCTCGTCATGAACACGTCGCCCCAGGCATTCCAGCCGTTGCCGATGATCGGCTCGCCGAACGCAGGGATGTTGCCCATGTCGGTCGTCGCCGCGCCGTCCCAGCGGATCGCGTGCAGCGACTCCTGGGCGTACTCGCCGTAGACGTAGATGCCATCCCAGTTCGGCACCTCGCACGAGTGGTACACGGCGCCACCGGTGATCGAGAGACCGCCGTTGCCCGTGTACTCCCAGATCGGCGCGGTGATCCCGTCGCGGTTGACCTGGTTTTCCCCCGCACCGGTCTGGCAGGCGCCGCTGTAGCAGTGGTCGCCCTCCATGTTGTTCCAACCGTAGTCGGAGCCGAGGGTGATGATGCTGACCTCTTCCCAGTCGCCCTGGCCCACGTCGGCGGCGTACAGGTCGCCCGTCGCCTGATCGAACGCGAAGCGCCACGGGTTGCGCAGACCCATCGCGAAGATCTCGGGAGCCCAGTCCTGGCTGCCATCGACGCCCGGGTTGTCCGGCGGCAGCGTGTAGTCGAACGGCCCGAGCTGTGGACAGCCGGGACACGAGCTCGGGTTGTCCGGCGTTCCATCCTCCTCGACGCCGATGCGGAGCATCTTCGACAGCAGCAGGTCGGTACGACGGCTGGTCATGAACTGGTCGCCACCGCCACCGCCATCGCCCAGGCCGATGTAGAGGTAGCCGTCGGGACCGAAGGCGATGTCGGCGAAGCTGTGGGTGTAGCCGTCGTTGATCTGGTCGATCAGCACGAACTCGGACCCGATGTTGCCCGCATCGGGGTTGCCGGACTGCGCCTCGAAACGGCTCAGGACGACGTGGCCGTACGTTGGCCCCTGATAGTTGTAGGTCAGGTAGAAATAGCGGTTGGATG
>JAUIJQ010000163.1 GCA_030431165.1 Rhodothermia bacterium
TCCGCCGCGCGTCAAGAACTCACCCAGCACGCCGGCCGCGAATGGAAAGTTGTTCGCTGTGACCGCGTTCGTTGAGTTAGAAGCAATCCAGTAGATGTAGTCGTACCCCGTAAAGAGTTGCTCGAGCGCGGGCTCAGCGGTCGGCGGCAGGAGCGGGGAGCGCACCTGTGCGTACGGCTCCGATATATCCCATAGGTCAATCGCAGTGTCCGGGGGGAGAAACTCGCGCAGGATCTGGAGGTGGTACGAAGCGCGTAGCGCGGCGGCCGCCGCTCCTGAACGATGGTCTTTGACAAACAGGATGCGGCTGTTGGATTTCTTGACAAACCAGGAGTGCTCAACGCGCACCGATGTCGTATCGGTCTGGTCCACGGCGCGGGCGTAGAACGTGTTTTCCGCTCCCAGTCTCAGGCCCGGAATCGTTATCCCTGTGGTTTGGAAACCGCGACCCGAAAAGACCTGGGCATCTGTGACGCTCTGGTTCGGGTCGTTCTTGTCAACATCGCCAACCAGCGTGATGTACGAGAAGTCGCTGGGCAGGCTTATAAAATTGAGTGTGTCGTTGAGACTGATCTCAACGTGCGAGAGATTCGCCTCGCCCTCTGGGTCATTGGCAAACCACGCAAACGACACGACGCCGAAGGTCGTGTCGGGAGGAATTTCAGCCGGATCAAGACTGAGCGTCGGTGGGGAATTGCGGATGGGGAATACCGTGCGCGCCGGTGTGGCATCGATCCCGCCGTCGTTGTCGACAGCCCGTACCTCAAATACAACGTTGGCCGTTGCTGAGCCCGGTGGAAGCGGAAGGAGTACAAGGCTATCGGTGCGCGACGTTGAAATCCAGCCTTCCTCTGGGGCGAGGGTTACGTCGTCTCCGGCAAACCTGATTTCGAAGTACTGTACAAATCCATCCGCGTCGGTGCCAGACCAACTCACAAAGACGGAGCTCGCAAGCCGGTCGGCCTCGGCGATGTTATCGACGAGGGAGGAGTCGCGTACACTGAGTTCAGTGTCTGGAAGCCGGTTCTCGTTGGCACTTCCACTGATATCCGAGTCACACGCGACCCACGTCGCGGCGACAGTCGCCATCAGTAGAGGCACAAGAATGGAGCGGCTTCGCTTCACGAGGATCGTTTAATGTTCCTTTGACAAGCCCGGCGCAACGAAGGGGTCGGTACCGGTTGGCACCGACCCCATTCGCACGCCGGTTGGAACTAGCGTTCAGCTACCTGACAACGGTCATAGTGCGGACGAGCGACTTGCCGTCTGCAGTCAGGCGATACATGTACAGTCCGCTGGCCAAGCCTGAGCGGTCAAACTCGACAACGTGCTCACCGGCCGGCAAGGCGTCATTGAGAATGGTTGCAACGCGTCGACCGAGGACGTCAAACACCGCCAGCTCGACGTTTGCGCTGGCTGGTGTCGTTACGACGATCGTGGTATTAGCTGCGAACGGATTCGGATAGTTCTGACTCAATACAAAACCATCGACCTCAACTACTTCTTCAACGCCGACGTTAATGTCGCCGATATCCGAAGTCGTCATTGGGAAGAGTTTGTACTCGCTAAATGTGTACGAGTGCAGACCCTGTATGTACGTAACGACATCACCTGGTTCCAGGTTGTCGATTCCGTACTTCAGGTCGATCTCGGACGATTGGTCGTCAACGATGACTACGTTGCCTGGTGTCCCGTCGCTTGAGAAGCTCCATTCGCCGAAGTTGTTAACGCTGTCCGAGACAATCGTCACGTCTTCAAAACGGAGCAACATCCCTTCATGTGCTTCGGCGATCGCGAAGTCCTGAAGAACGTCAGTCGTGACAAGCTTATATGGCAGTGGCGAACCGCTGCCATCAATTGTGACCACGAGAGAGTCAAGTACGGTCAAATTGAAGCGCTCTGTGATAAGCGCTTCGGCGATAGTCACTCGATCGCCGAGTGCCGGCATTGGTGAGCCCGATTTGAAGGTTCTAACTTCAATGCCTGACCAGGGGCCTAGTGTGTCGTCGTCCTGCAGGGCGTACACGCCGGTTGTTGCACCGTCGGTCTGGACAACCGCTGAGATTGAAGTCGTGACCGTAGCGCCGACGAACGGGCTTGGGCCTTCGTCGCCATCCGCGGTTGTCTGGATGTCAGCAATCTCGTCGATACCGTCGGCGAGGACGAGATAAACCTGATCATCTGATCGCGAAGAAGCGCCCTGGTCGTCGGTCGCGACAATCCAGAAGGTTACATACTCGCCGTCACCGGCAGCAGGTATCGTGAACGGGAAGGTGTCGCCTGTGGGCGTTCCCGCAGCAACAGTCTGCGTGTCAGCGGATGCTGTTGTAAAGAACTTCAGTTCGACGGTGGACAGACTACGTGCCGGGTCAGCGGCGACATCGGCTGTGACGTCGATCGCGTTTGCGTCCGGGACCGCCGGACGAGCAATGTTCGAAATGATTGGTGGGCCCACGATCACTTCGATGTCGTCGTCCTCAAACGGCGAGATCATCATGATGAACGGCGTTGCCCGGCCAAACGAATCGAAGTCGTACAGCACGAGGAAACCCTGGATGTTCACGACCGAACCCGGTGGAGGAGGCACGAAGTCGTCATTTGCGTCGCGCACATTGAAGTCCGGGTAAGAGCCGGCGCGGTCGTTACGGAAGCGCAGCGACATGTCGCGATTCAGAATGCCCGTCGTACCACCATCGCTGGTGATGTAGAAAGCGGGCCGGTCAGAGCTGATGTCGCGGGCCGCAATGGTTACGCCTTCTAGGCGAACATAGCTCTGGCGATACTGCTCAAAATTGGCCCAGTTAGCCTGCAGTCCGTCGCCCGATCCGACAGCGCGGTTGATGTCAGATGTTGTGACGACGTCGGGTTCCATGATGGACGCCGGGAAGCCAAGGACGTCATACTTGTCCAGCAGGTTGTAGGAGATAGGAGCGAGCTGCATCGTTTCATTGAACGGCGTGGCGGTCGCGATCAATTCGATCACGTCGCCAACCTCCAGACCAAGCGTGCCTGTCGTTTGGTAGTTGCCGTCAACGATCTGTATACCCATTCCCGCATTGCCCATGGACACCGATGCCGTGTCGCGAACAAAAATGTGAATTCTGCTTGGGAGTCCGGTATCTGAATCCGGCGTCGAGAGTCCCGAGTTTCTCGGATTGCTCAGCACGACGACGCCGACACGAACTGTGTCGCCGCGGGCGACCGTGGCTCCGTCAAAGATCCGCTGGATCATGTCGGCCTCGGTCAGGGCGTCCCCGGCGTCGAGCAGTGCCTGGATACTGTCCGGGTGGATTTCATTGATCTGACGAACCGTCACGTCGGTGATCTGGGCGTCTGCCTGTTGGGGCAGCACCAGAGCAAGCGTGACAATTGCCAGCGCAGTAACAAGTGTTTTCATGAGTTGAGTCGATCGTTGTGTGCGCGTGTAGCGTATCTCTGGAGTATAACCGCTCCAGCCGGTTCAAGTAGTGGCGGCGCGAGGTCTATTGGGTTAAAGTTTTGTTGAGGTTGGCATTTCCCGTCACAACGCTCCCTTCCCCCTGGACCAATCTGCCTTATTTGATCACTACAAACTTGCCGGTCTGCGTATCTCCTGAATCGAGATCCTTGACCGTATATAGGTATAAGCCGCCAGAGACACCCAGCCCGCCCGCTGAAAGCAGATCCCACGAGTGTTCACCACCGGGCAGTATGCGGTTCTCGCCGCTAAAATTGTCGTACCAGCGGATGTCGCCGGCATACGTGGCCGCTTCATGCCGAAATTCGTCCACGATTTCGCCGGCCAACGTGTATATCCGAACCTCAGCACGACTGGGGAGATTGTAAAAGTTCAGTCGACGCGTGCGCGCAGTGCTACCATCCCAGGCCGCGTTTACACGGTACGGATTTGGATAAACGCCAACGCGCCCCGACTCGGCACTTGCCGGCGTCCCGGGGAAGATGCGGGTCGCGTTAGCAGTGCGCGACGATTCAAACGACGGCAGGCCCGCAGTGACGTCGCCCTCGTCAAACGCCGTCAACGTAAAGAGGTACTGCCACCCGGCAAGCAGGTCATCCGCAACAAACCGATACCAGTATTCCGTGTCGTCCCCGGGAAATGTGACGGGCTCAGTCAGGGCGACTTCGTCGAAGCCGTTGTTGAATCCGCTGCGGTTGCCCGTGCGGTCCCACTGCGCCACAAGCGAAGCGGCATCCAGGATGTTGCCCGCTCGGTCGTCACCCGGGTTACTGCGGTAAAGTCGGTAACCTTCAAAATCCTGAAGGCCTGTCACGGGGTCCACCGACTCTTCGGCAAGGCGATCCCAGTAAACGATCGCGCGCGTCGAGCTTGATCCGTCTTCAGATCCCGACTCGAACTCGATCCGAACCTCCGGCGAGCGCGGAGGCTCGGGGATCACGTAGCGGTCCAGCGTACCGTTACCGTTTGTGTCCTCACCGAGGTCGAGGACGCCGTTGTAGTTGTTGTCCTCGCCCGAGTACGTGCGTCGCGCCCAGAGTATGTTGTTCTCCAGGATCGCCCGGCTAGCGTTGGTGTCAATCGGCTTCCCGATCTGCCCCTGCGCTTCATCGGGCTTCAGCGCGGCGACTGCGGCGAACGTTACCTGGAAAGACTCGCCAGGCCTGATGGTCGGAAACGGCCCGACCGGCGTCATGCCGATCCAGTTACCCGTCGAGAGCTGTCCGTCAGTGCGGAGCCGCTCAAACCACGCGACACGTTCTTCTTCGTAGAGTTCAGGCGTCTCGAAGTTGTCCGGATTCGGATACGGCGTCGCCATCCGGTCGTAGCGAACGTTGTCGTCGGTCGGCCGCGAAAGCTCGTTTGTGCCGCCACCGAACTGCCACCAGCGCGGATTGACGTACGGGGCGGTGTACCCATCCTGCACGTAGGCCGCGGCCTGATTTGGATGAAAGAAGCGGGGAGCGCCCGTAGCCGGGTCGACCCATTCAGCACCAAGGAATACGAGCGCGCCGTACGTGTTAAGCGTTTCTTCGTCGCCACCCGCGTTGAACGCGTACGAGGCCGACAGCGAATCGATGAAACCGTAGCCGCCCCTACTGAAGAAGGCGCCGCCGGCATCACTTGTCGTGTTGACATTTCTGACAACGAGATCGTGCCACAATCCGACGTACACGCTGTCCCAGGCGGCCTCCGACTGATTTCGGATGTCGAAGTTGAAGATGACGAAGTACTCGGCGAACGGGAAGTTCCACGCGTACGAGGTCATCGTCACAACCGCACCCAGTCGCCCGGAGGGATCCGGCATCGGAATCGACGTGCCCGGCACAAAAGAAGCGGTGTCAGCGAACGTGGCCGCAAAGTCCTGATGCGACACGGCGGTTGAGCTGAACGCATCTCGTGCGGGAAGTGTCGACAGTTCCCTGATCGTCGACTCCTGCGCAAACTCGTAGCCGGAACGTCCCGGGGCGTATCCGGACGAATTGGTCACGGTGCCCGAGCGAACAGTAAACACCCCATCCGACCTTCGTGCCCCGATCCACAACCCTGCTTCGAACAGGTGTTCGACACCCGAGTCAACCGGGTACTCGAAAGACGGTGGGCCAGTGGGATTGTTGCGGACACTTGCACGCCCGAAGAATCCGGCATTCGTCACCGTGATGCCGACGTTCCCGACGTCCACAACCGCTTCCTCAAACGGTGCCTGCGCCGACGCCAGCTCTGGCAAAGCGGCAAGCGCACTGGCAAACACGAAGACACACGCGACGAGGTGGGTCGTCCTGCCGGGCGTAACCCACGGTTTGGCGACAGACGCTGGAGATATCGGAGTGTCGGTAGCGATCTCGACCAAGACGACGGACAAGAGCAGGAGAGTTGTATAGGAACGGTTTCCGGCAACCCAACACGCGGCCGCAGGAAGGAATACGGATGCGCCTGGAACGTTCGATTGCCAAACCGGAACATAGTATGCGCGATGCGCAAGATAAAGCCAAGAATCGCCCTAGAATCGGCAACGAAATTGCTTGATCGACGTAACCTGATGCCGTAAGCGCCTTCAATCCGAAATTCTGACCGTCAATGCTTCGCACGGGACCCATCGCGTTCGCCCTGGTCGGCTTGGCATTGGCCATGGCGGGCTGTACGAATGACGTCCCCGCCCCGTCTGACGGGTATGCGTATCGTGACGAGGCACCGTCAGATTCAGCCGGCACCGGCCGGCTCTACCTGGGGCGTGAGATCGCGGCCGTGACGCCACATCGAGGCGGGGCCGAGTGGCTTGAACGGCCGACCCGCGAAAACGCGGAGCTGCCGGACCGCTTGGTTCAGAACATGGACCTGCGGGCGTCTGACGTCGTTGCCGATATTGGTGCCGGCACGGGGTACTTCACCTTCCGGATTGCCTCCCGCGTGCGAAGTGGGCGCGTCTACGCCGTTGACATCCAGCCGCAGATGCTGGCTGACATCGAGTTGCGTCGGGATTCACTCGGGATGCGCAATGTCGAGACAGTGCTGGGCTCGGAAAAGTCGCCCAATCTCCCGTCTCAGTCGATCGACGTCGCGTTGATGGTCGCTGCGTATCACGAGTTCTACTACCCGTGGGAGATGATGACGAGCATCGTCGATGCGCTCAAGCCAGGCGGCAAAGTGATCCTGATCGAGTACCGGGGGGAAGATGAGACGTTGGAGGTCAACCGGTTACACCGGCTCACCCAGGCCCAGGCACGTCGGGAGCTGGAGGCCGTTGGTCTGGTATTCCGGTACTCGCGCGACATTCTCCCGCAGCAGCACTTCATGGTGTTCGAGAAGCCGTTCGTCGATGTGTGACGACATTCTGGCTTTCTGTCGCTGAATCCGCTTAATCGACGCTGTAATTGGTCGATTTCCCAAGAAGGACTCAACTGCGGGTCCGCTTAGTATTCATGGATTCGCAGCGTTCCGAACTATCGATGAGCGACATTAACGGAAGGGACTCAGCCAGTCAGACCCGGTTCAGGGGAGAGGGGCGTCGGAAGACCGATGAACCCGGCGGGTCAGAACGTGGCGCTCACGCTGGAGGCCCCACGCCAAACCCGGATGGGCATCGGCGGCTCCTCGCGGTTG
>JAUIJQ010000164.1 GCA_030431165.1 Rhodothermia bacterium
CACCATCTCGCGCGACCACGTCGGGCCGCGTGAGTCCGTCGGGGTCGACCCCCGGCGCATGGTGTTCGGCTCCGAGGGCTGCCTGGGGATCATCACGAGCGCCGTGGTGCGGGTATTCCCGCTGCCCAGTTGCCGCACATTTTTGATCGGTTCCATCAGGTCGATGGGACGGTTTCGCGAGTGCAGGAAGGCACCGGAATCGGCCTCGCGCTCGTCAAAGAGCTTGTTGAGCTGCACGGTGGCGAGATCAGCGTCGAGAGTGTCGTTGGGAAAGGAACTGTCTTTACGGTTTACCTGCGTACCGGTCGCGATCACTTCAAAGACGTCGATGAATCGCTCCCGGCTGAAGAGGCCGAGCTGTCACACGGGCCGATGGTCGAAATGGCCGTCTTTGAGGATGTTGAGGTTGGCGGAGACGGCGCCCCGGTTACCGTTGACGAAGCAGTGCGTGATCGCCCAACGATTCTCGTGGTCGACGATTCCCAGGACATCCGCCAGTACGTCGTCGAGTGTCTATCCGAATCTTATCGGGTGCGTACGGCGGCTGACGGACTTGAGGCGCTTGAAAGCATTCGGCGGGAGCTGCCCGACCTTGTGATATCCGACGTTATGATGCCTCGGATGGACGGATTTGCGCTCTGTCGCACGATAAAGGGCGACGCCGAGTATCGGCACATCCCGATCGTTCTGCTGACATCAAAAGCGTCTGTCGAGGCCCGTATCGAAGGGCTGGAAGCGGGTGGTGATGACTATCTGGCCAAGCCGTTCAATGCGCGGGAATTGCGTACGCGCATCGAAAACCTGCTCAGCATCCGCAAACAATCGGCAGAACTGCACGAACTCAATCGCGCTCTGCTCGCCAAGAACGATGCGCTGCGCGAAGCCAGCGAACTGAAGTCGCAGCTTCTGAATATCGCATCGCACGATATGAAGAACCCGCTGACGGCGATTCGCGAGTTCGCACGTATCGTGAAAGACGAACTGGGTCGCGACTCGCACCTTCAGGAGCTGCTGGATCTGATCTACTCGTCATCCAACGAGATGCTGCACCTCGTAACGCAGTTGCTGGACTCAGCGGCGCTCGAGGGCGGACATCTGCAGCTCGACAAACGTCCGGTTGATCTGCACCAGGTTGCGGAGCTTATCGTCCACAGAAACCGGGCGACGGCTGAGTCGAAGGGGCAGACGATCACGTACTCCGCACCGGAGGTCGGGTCGTCTGTGGTCATGGCAGACTTCACGCGCATCCAGGAGGCGATGGACAACATCGTCAGTAACGCGATCAAGTACTCACCGCGGGACAAGCCCATTGAGCTCCGCGTCGAGAAAGTCGGGGACCTTGTGCGGTTCTCAGTGCGTGATCAGGGCCCCGGTCTAACCGACGAAGATCACAAGATGCTCTTTGGCAAGTTCCAGAAGCTGTCGGCCCAGCCGACCGGTGGCGAATCGTCAACCGGACTCGGGTTGTCGATCGTGAAGCAGATCATTGAACTGCACGAAGGCGAAGTGCGTGCTGAGTCCAACAAAGAAGGCGGCGCGACATTTTCAATTGAACTTGCCGCACTGGAAGACGAACACGCTGATCAGGAAGCCTCTCAGTTGGGGTAGTCGCGCGACAGGCGGTAGAGCAGTATGGCCGCCCGCTTCGTTTGCATCGGCAACGTCCAGAGATGACCTGTTTCGTTGACCGTATGATCGTCGGCTCCTCCCAGGCCGATCCCGTCCATTGCCATCGCTACGTGGCCTGATACAAACGCGATATCCGCAGCACCGGCGTTGCGGGGATTGACGGGCGCGACGGGTCCGAAGCCCAGGTCTTCGCTGACCGCACTGAACTGGTCGAGCAGTTTGTAGTTGCCGTCGAGTGGTGCAAGTGGTGGGTAGCCGTCTGAGAACGTCAGTTCAGCGTGGGTCTGCGGCAGGTGATCGGCGACAACCTGTTGCATGACTGACTTGGCCAATTCAATCTGTGCCGGCGAAATGGCGCGCAGGTCGCCGGAAACCGTCGCGTGCTCAGCGACCACGTTGTTCTTGCCGAAGGTGGAGCCGCGGGCCTGACTCTGATCGTACTCGACATCGGTTCCCCCAAGGATCAGCCCGGGATTAAACGTGAGGTTTTCTTCGTGGCGCAGTTGCTCATAAAATCCGGTCAGGATTCGCGCCGCCTCATAGATCGCGCCAGCGCCTACGCGATCAGTGAACACCTGTGAGGAGTGCGCGGGTGTTCCGGTCACCGTGAGTTGCCACGAAGACGAGCTCCGGCGCGCGACAACGGCAGTGCCCGGGTCGCCGTCGCCATTCTCAAAACCAATCGCGATGTCGGATTCAATCGCGGCGTCCACGAGCGCTTTGCGGGCGAGATCGAGCGGGCGTCCGCTGCGCTCCTCGTCACCGGTCATTACGACGATGAGTGATATGTCGTCCAGGACGCCGGCAGCATCAAGCGCCCTGGCTGACTCGAGGATGATCACGTTCCCGCCCTTCATATCCGCAATCCCGGGGCCCGACGCCACCGAGTCGTTGACCATCTCGAACGTCTGAAACGGACTGTCAGGTTCAAAGACCGTGTCCAGGTGTCCGATCAGTAGCACGGTTGGTGTCCCGGGTCGTATGCGGCGGGCAACGAAATGCCCGGCGCGCCCAAACGCCGCCCCATCAACCCACGAAGTTTCAAAACCGAGCGCCGCAAATGGCTCCTCGTACATGCGGCCAACGGCGCGAACGCCATCGAAGTTGAGAGAGCCGCTGTTGACGTTGACGGTCGCCTCAAGAAAGTCAAGTGCCCGTTCGGCGTTGCCATCGACGTAGTCAATGATGACTTCTTCAATGTCGTTGAGTTGTCGAGCGACGGCGGGCAGCGCCGGTATCAAGCCGACTATGAGCACAGCGAGACCTGCGACGAGCGGAAAAATCCTGCTGCTTGCGGAGTGATCTTTCATGACTAAGACCGGGGCGAAAAAGGGCGGATGGTCAATGCGGGTATGCCTTTCTGAACGAGCGGCGAAGCATGACGACTACGCCGACACGATTCTTGTACCCGTCATACCGTTCATCCCACAGATAGCCGCGAAGCTCAACGCTCGCGGAGAATTGCGGGCTGAGTCTGTAGGTCGAGAAGAATCCAAGCGACACTGCGTCGATGCCAACGGTTGGCTGGGGTCCGGAGCTGCGCAGCTCCGCGTGTCTCACAAATCGTTTCCAGACGCGTGCCGCAACACCAACGCCGCCGAATTCTTTCGGCTGCTCGTACTCAATCCCGGCCACGAATCCGCCAAAGAAGCCAGCGGTGCCCGGCGAATCACCAGTGCCCAGTACGTTCCACGCAACCGACATCCCAAGCGTGAACTGAATCATCGTGGTTCGCGCCGGAATCAGACCGGCGTGGGCCTCGATACCGGAGAAGGGGCCCAGGTGGCCACCGAGATGCATCCGTTCGTCAGCGAGGAGTCCGACGCGTTGTGGAGGCGCCGGGCGTGGCTCAAATTCCAGTTCGGCGAGGTCAAAGAAGTACCCGTTACTGCTTGTGTCGATCTTTGCCTGTGGGATGGCCTCGGCAATTTCGGATGCCAGGCGCTCACTGGTCGTTGTGATACTCGCGAGCTGGCGATACAGGACGCTGGATCCATCCCGCATCCAGATGCCCCACGTCTCCACTTTGCTCGCCGTATTGTTGAACGACGATCCGGAGTGGAGCACAAACGCTGCGTTTCCGATTGAATAGCGTGACGCTACGCACCCTGACAGGCAGGTGATCAGGAGCAGGCAGGCTGGTGCTGTGAGCAGGCGCACGTTCGACGGCCGGGAAGTTCGTTGCTACCCCAGAATACGCCCTTGCACGCAAAAACAAAGCGGCCGGCCACGCGGAATGCGTGACCGGCCACTGATGTTGTCTGTAATGTCAGCGCTAGATCAGTAAAGAGCTCCCGATGGCGATGCATACCCCCATTACAATGAAGGACAGGATGACTGTGCCATTGAGGCAACTGTGTGCGCTCAGTACGATCTCCGTTGTTGCGAGCGAATCGCCGTTCGTCCGCGTGCGTGTGGCTTCCTGCATGGTTTCACCTCCTGCGGACTAGTAGTCGATTTCAATTGAGTCAACGAACAGGGCACCGCCGACGTTGCCGCTGCTGTTCGGCTCGAGCTCAAAGCGCATCTGGAATCCGGCCACGTTGTAGCCGGCGAGCGTAATCTCTGCCGAGTCAGCGCCGCCCGCGCCGTTGAACTCAAACGACTTGATCGTCTTCCACGTATTGCCGCCGTCTGACGAAACCTGGAAGTTGACGCGACCAGCCCGGTAACCGCGGTAGACGTAGTAGTCGAACTTGACAACCGGGTCAAACGGTCCTTCGAGATTGATTGCGCGCGTCAGGCTCTTTGCGCCGCTGGCGGCCATTCGTGACGTGCCCAGCAGCATGCAGTTTTCGCCGGATCCGCAGTAGCGGCTGCCAAAGCGATCAACGCGGAGCAAGCCATAGCGGCTGCCGTTCTGCTCGCTGCCTCCTTCGGTCCAGTCAGACGCCCAGTCACCTTCACCGCCATCAAAATCGCGGGTGCTGAAGAAATCTTCGGCGTGACGCGGCTTCGCCATCGCGTCGTCATCCATGTCAGGATTAAACCCGCCGTCAACTGCAGGGCCAACCCAAACCATTTTGTTTGTCGTGCCAGACGGCGTGTCAGTGATGACCGGTCGTGCTGACGCGACCAGTGCATCGCGAACCTCTGCCGGTGAAGCTGACGGGTGCTGCATCAGATAAAGTGCAGCGGCACCGGTGACGTGTGCTGCCGCCATCGACGTGCCGTCCATGGCCGTGATGCGACCACGATGGTCAAACGAAACGACGCCTTCGCCCGGTGCCAGCAGATCGACGACCGATCCGTAGTTGGAGAACGAAGAGTGACGTCCTTCCATGTCGAACGAGCCAACCGTGATCGCTTCGTGGACGTGCGCCGGCGTGGTGTGCGATGCATTCTGCCCGTAGTTGCCCGAGGAGACAACAACTACGATACCTTCTTTGATCGCCTGCCGCACCGCCTGGTCGAGCGCGGTGTAGCTCGATGTACCAATGTTTTCGCCAATGCTCATGTTGACAACCATCGGCCGCGGATTGTCGCGGTAGTTGTCAATGATTGCCTCAACGGCACTCAGGACAACTGAAATGTCGCCAAAGCCGCTGTCGAGAACGCGGTAGTTGTGCACGCGTGCACCCGGTGCGACACCGACGAGTCCGTCAGCGTCGTCCTGTGCGGCTGCGATACCGGCGATGTGCGTGCCGTGGCCGTCGTCATCATTCGAGCCGCCGCCGAGGTCGCCGAAGTAGCGCCCGTCGACGAGGTTCAGGTCGAAGTCGTTGACGCCAGAATCGAGGACGAAGATATCTACCGGCGTCTCACCGTGTCCGTCGCCCGAAACAGCGACGCTTTCGGTTCCGCCAATTGCAGCGACACTCCACGGGATCATCTGCGACATAGCAGAGCCGTCAATTCCGCGCGGGCGCATGGCCACGCCAAAGTCAGGCTCAAACCAGAGTACGTCGGGATCCAGCGTGAGGGCCGCGATGATCTCGGTGAACGATCCAATGGACCATTCGTCGGTGATCGTAACGGCGACGCCATTGAAGATGGAGCGGTAGTGGAAGCGTTCGAGGATCTTGAAGCGCTCCAGGATCTTCATCCGCTCGAGCACCTTCTGACTGCTCATCGTGCCACTGGTGCCAATGACCAGGCCAAGCGTCACTTCGTCGCCGTCTTTACCGGCCGTCGTAGTAATCGCCCGATCGAGCAGCTCGGCGTGACGAAATTTGTCCGCGCCCGGTGCTGATTCAATAGTTGTGAGGTCGTCCTCTTGCGTCAGAGGAGAGAGGCCATCCGTACAGCCTGTAGAGGCTACCGCCAGGATCAACAAAAGCGGTGTCAATACACGGAGGCCCGCAAAACTGCGTGCGCTCATCGTTACTAACCCTTTCTGTTGACCCTCGCCCGCGCAGATGAAGGTCTTCTAAGTAAGTGTCGCACCCGAAGGCGCGTACGCGGGCCGACACGAATTGCTGGTGCCGACCGGACACGATTTGCTCCGTGAATATCGGCGGCCCCAACAAGCACCTTAAGCATGCCGCTGAAAAAATTACACTTAGCGATAATTATCGCCTGGAGTTATCGCCTGGGGTTATTGCCTGAGTTACTGCCGTGAGTTATTGCGCCGCTGTATTCGCGAATCAATCAGTACATAAGAGGCGCAGATCCGTTCGAGCGGCTTCTGACACGGTTGAATGTGCTTAAGAAATGGCCCTCAGAGTCGAAACCACAGCGTAAGCACCCGCCCAGGCACGTCCTGTGCGCGTATCCGATCCCAACTCCGCCCGCCGAGAACACACCTATGCAGTCCGAGGTGAAAGACGACACGTCAGCCGCTGACGCACGCTCCGCGACTGTCATGGTCGTGGAGGACAACGAATGGGTACAGAATTACGTCCGGAAAATCTTCCGGAACACGTACAACGTCGTTGTGGCCGGAGATGGCGTTGAGGCGCTGGAATTGCTTGAGGGCGTAAGTCCAGACCTGATCATCCTTGACATCATGATGCCGCGGATGGACGGCAATGAGGTCTTCGCGCGGCTCAAGGCGCGAGGTGACTGGCAGAACATCCCCGTCATCATGTTCTCGGCCATGTCCGATGAGGAGCACAAGCTGGAAGGTCTTGAGGCCGGTGCTGATGACTATATCGCAAAGCCGTTCAACCCACGGGAGCTGCGTGCCCGGGCCCGCAACCTGATCCAGCTCCGACAGCAGGAACGTGAGCTGAGTCGCCTGAACGCAAGCCTCGAGGCACGCGTGCAGACACAGGTGGCGATGATCCTCGCTGAGCGAAGACGATACGAGAAAGAGCTTGTCGCTGCCCGCGATAAAGCCGAGGCGTCTGACCGACTAAAAGGCTTCATCTTGCGGAATATGAGCCACGAGATCCGCACGCCGATCACCAACATCCTTGGCTTTGCCGAGATCCTTGGCGAACGCGTTGCGGACGAAGACCTGCAGTT
>JAUIJQ010000165.1 GCA_030431165.1 Rhodothermia bacterium
TCCAGGGGCCATTACGTCGGGCTTAATCCGACCATCTGCGGTCGGGCCACGGCCACTGAACGATGCACGTATGCCCGAGGGGTCTACGGCACCGACGGCAATAACCGAATCCCCATCTGCAGGCATCGTGATGTAGTACCAACAACTTGACGGACTCGCGCAGCCTTCGTTACCTGCCGACGTAACGACCACCACACCCAACGCGGCTGCCATGTCGAACGCGATCGTCGTTGCACCTGTGTCACCGTCGAGATCTGTGGTTGCGTAGGACGACTGCCCTGCGTCAAAGGTTGAATATCCCAATGATGAATTGACGACGTCGGCCCCGAGCATCTCCACCCACTCCAGGCCGGCCACAAATGCGTCTTCTTCCTGATTGGTCTCGGATGGCGCGTATTCGGTCGTCGCAGCCAATACCGCGGCACCGTAGGCTGGTCCGATCAGATTGCCCTCGCTGAAGCCGACGGCCGTGGAGGCTACACTCAGGCCGTGTGTGTTTGTCTGCGCGCCAATAGCAAAGTCCTGGGTTGCATATACGCGGTTGTCGGCGACCATATCTGCGAACACAGGGTGGCTGAAGCTACCAAAGGTTGTGTCCAGGAATCCGATGATCACACCCGTTCCGATAATGCCGGACTCAATGGGAGCGATGGCGTTAATTGCCTGCAGTTGCGTCTGCGACGGCCCATAATCCAGACCGGGACCGCCGTGAACCGCCAGTGCACCGCGAGTAGCTTTCGGCGACGCGATTGAAGTTGCCGTCGCTGATTCATACGGCACCCATGGACCTACCGCCGGCCCTTGACCGGCATTCTGCGTTGAGGGTGCAACAACTCCAACTGGCGTAACGCGTGCGACAAACGGGAGACGCTCGATACTCTCGACCTCGGTACTTCGCAAATAAGCGCTTACGGCATTCAGCCAGCGGCTGCTGACAATTGACTCGACACCGACCTGCTGCAGCTCATGAACGTACTCCGAGGAAACAGGAGAATCCACGTGCGCGGGTCGATGCGTAGCGCCGCGAAGTTTCCTGCGGCTCCGGGCGCGCTCGGAGACGTTCGGTTGCAACTTCATCGAGGGTGCAATCGACGAGTGTTTGTCTGTAAAGAATATCCAGTACTTGACGGAGTCAGCCTCGCCGGCATACTCCGCCTTGCCCGGCGACTGTCCGGACACCTCAGGCACCAGAGCTGCACATACAAGAGCTGCACACAAAAGAGATAGGGCGATCAGGGTCGCGTTAAGGGATCGCGCGCGTTGACGTGTCGGGAGGCAAATCACGCGTGTGCTAGACATAAGGCGCAACCAGAAAGATCATGTATCCGAAAAAACCGGCAATGAGAACCGCACCCTCAAAACGACTTATCTGGTACTGGGTTCTCGCAATCGGGAGCAACGCAAGTGTAAAGAGCAGCATCACAGGGAAGTGGACGCTGATTGATTCAGCGTCGACCTCAAGGGGACGTATCATCGAAACAAGACCGACGACAAAGAGCACGTTGAACAGGTTGCTGCCGATCACGTTTCCGACCGAAAGATCGGACTCCTGACGTATGGCGCTCATTATCGATGCGGCAAGTTCTGGCAGGCTCGTGCCGATTGCGACGACCGTAAGTCCGACGATCACCGAAGGCACGCCAAGCGACTCGGCGATCTGCACGGCGCCCGAAACCATAAAACGGGCACCGAGGCTCAGCATTACGATGCCGCCGATCAGGAACATGATCTTCTTCCACGTTGGCAGGAGGGCATCGGTCGAGGCCGCTTCGGTGTCAGCGGGGATTTTGTTCTGGCTGCGCCTCGTATCTGCAACGAGCCAGACAAGGAACGCCGCGAGGGAGAAAACGAGTATGCCGCCATCGAACTTTGAGACGACACCGTCCCGCGACAGGGCATAAAAGCCGAACATGACCACCAGCAGGATCGGGTATTCCTTTCGCAGAACCGGCGCTGAAACGTTGAGTGGGAAAACGATCGCGCTCAGGCCCAGGATGAGCGCGATATTGGCAATGTTGGAGCCGACGATATTGCCAAGCGCGAGACCATCTTCGCCGGCGAGGGCCGCCATGAAGTTAATGAGGAACTCGGGCATGGAGGTACCAAGCGCGACGACGGTCAGCCCGACGACAAGTGGGCGGATCCCGAACTTCAATGCCAGGCTGGCGGATCCTCGAATTAGCCAGTCCGCACCGTAGAAGAGGACAACGAGTCCGAACACAAACTTTAGGAAGTCAAAGATCATGTCGTCATCAATGGCGCAGTGCTTCGCCGGTGAAAGAACCAGGGAGCAATGTGTCGATCGACTCGCAGGCCGGAGGCGCAGTGCCGCGGTCTGTATAGATTGTCGCACCGCGCAGGTACTCGCTTAACAGTTGCCGGCACGCGCCACACGGTGAGGCCGCTTTATCCTTCAGCGCCGAAAGGTACACGGCGTCTATGCCGGATACGCCGAAGGTCACCAGTGTGCCCACGAGGTTGCGTTCAGCACAAAGCGTCATCGACCAATCCGGATGCTCGACGTTAACGCCGGGAATCCATCCGGTGTCGACGTAACAGACGCAGCCCACCGGAAAATCCGACTCGGGAACGTGTGCACGCTCGGCTACGAGCCTCGCTCTGGCAATGCCATCGCTGTCCGATCCCGATTCGATCGGATTGATCAGCGCGCCCGGCTTCGGGCACTCTGTGTGGCCTGACAACCTCATGAACCCGTCAAAAGTCGTCGCCGCACCGAGATATGCGTCGAGGTAGCGAATCTCTCGTTCGAGCAGGGCATCGGGGGCCGCGACGGCCACAAGGTCATCACGCCCCAGAGCGAAACAAGTCGAAACTGCGTTCAGGACGGCCGGGATGACGAGAGAGTACGACGCTGATTCAACGCGTACCCCCGGGACGACGATGCCATCCGAAAGCAACGCGGCAACCGCGCGGGGAGACTGGGAGTACGGAACCGAGGCCCGCGGCGCAAAGTCCTGCGCAATCTGCCGAAGGGCAGACGCGGCAGTAGCTGGCGATACAGATCGTGAGTCGGCCAAGGACGTGCGCTGGTGGGGGCAGATAGTAGCTTCCGAATAACGCACGCGGGGGTCGGAAGATTCGCACGGTCGCTTCGCATCATGAATGCGATCTTTGCATATAAGAGTCGAGTCGGTAGCTTTCGACCCCTTGTCAGCCGGGATGGCGGAATTGGTAGACGCAACGGACTTAAAATCCGTTGGAGCATTTGCTCCGTGCGGGTTCGAGCCCCGCTCCCGGCACCGCTGACGGCAGCCCCTTGATGCGGCGTGGCACGGTGACAGGAAGTATTGCGCTTACGGGCATAGGGTCTTGTATAGATCGTCGCTTCCCGGGCAACAAGTGCATGCTTAGATCACGTCTCTTGAGACGCCTGCGCCGCAAACCGCGTGTCGCTATCGGTGCTGCTTCAGACATCGGCCTTGTTCGTCAAGAGAACGAGGACGCCTATGGTGTGTTCACCGACGACGGCTCAGGGCACGATTGGCTGCTGGTTGTTGCGGATGGCATGGGCGGCTTTGCTCGCGGTGCGGAGGCGAGCACGATGGCCGTGAGCGTGGTCAAAGAAGCGTACTACCGGGCGAGCGGGTCGCAGGCTGACCGCCTCTCACTGGCCTTCTCGGAGGCGAACAGGCAGGTTTTTCTGGAGTCAGAGCGTCTCGGCGTTCGAATGGGGACTACGTGTACCGCGCTTAGCTTTGATGACGGCTTCCATGGCGGCTACCATGACGCGCTGGCCGTTGCGCATATAGGGGACAGCCGAGCCTATGAAGTAACGGCAGGCATTATCCGGCAGATTACGACTGATCACACGCTTGCGACTGAACTGCGTACGCGGGGCGTGATCAGCCGCAGCGAAGAGGTGTCACATCCTGGCGGTCACGCATTGACGCGGGCGATGGGTGTCGCCGCAGAGGCACGCCCCACGACCGTCTCTCTAGACTTGAGACGCGCGCCTCAGTGGTTCGTGTTGTGCAGCGACGGAATCAAGCACGTCGGTGAAGAGAGGATTGCGGATGCTGTGCGGAGGTTGGATCCGCAGGCCGCGTGCGACGCCCTCATTAGTGACGCCAACCGGTTAGGTGGTGGCGACAACAGTACGGTCGTGGTTCTGCAACTTGGTTAGCACGGTGTCAGACGCCGGCAACCGGGCTGGGTGGTCGCTCACCCGCGTGAATCGCATGGAGGTTGCGGATGGCAACTTCCAACATCGCGACCCTGGACGGGTGGTCAGACGACCCGATGTGCGGGGTCACCAGTACGTTTGGCAGCGTCAGGAGCTCATGATCCACGGGCAATGGCTCGGGGTCTGTAACATCAAGGGCAGCAATGCCTGGGCGCCCCTGCTTTAGGCTCTGGATTAGGTCATCTGTGTTCACGACCGGGCCCCTCGCGGTATTAATCAGTATTGCGTCAGGTTTCATCAGGGCAAGCTCGCGGCTACTGATGAGGTGGCGCGTCTCTTCGGTCAGCGGCGTGTGCAGGCTAACGAAATCCGCGTCTTTCAGCACCGTATCGAGGTCGGCGCGAATCCAGCCGTGTGCCGCTGCGCCTGGCTTCTCGGTACGCGAGGTATACAGGACACGCATGTGGAAGCCCTGGCAGCGTTCGGCAAACGCGGCGCCGATCCGGCCGAGACCAACCACGCCGACTGTTGCACCCTTCAACGCTTTGCCAAGTAGCAGGCTGGGATGCCATGAAGACCACTTGCCCGCGCGTACGTAGGCATCACCCTCCACAATGCGTCGGGCCGCTGAAACCATAAGTGCAAACGCAAGGTCGGCAGTAGCGTCGGTCAGTACGCCTGGGGCATTGGTGACCGGAATGCCGAGTTCGTCGGCTGCCGCCCGATCGACGTTGTCCACGCCGACGCCGGCTTGCGTTATCCCCCGGAGCACGCCCTTCCCGGCCTCGAAGACGCTACGGTCGATCGGGTCTTCGATGGTCGTGATGATATAGTCACACTGCGCGGCCCTCTCGCGCAGTACATCGATAGGAGGGCGGGTATACTCGGGCCACACCTCCACCTCAAAATCGGATTCCAGTTCAGCCACGGCGTTGCCGGGCCACTTACGTGTCACGAAGATCCGGGGGCGTGCACTCACGTTTTTCAGTGGGTTTCGGTGGGATGGGAGTAAGGGACGAGGGGCGGCAATATCGTGCATCCGCAACGATCACGCTGTCCTGTTTCGCTTGTGGAACGTTCCACTTGTTGACGGTGGCGATTCGGCCGCATCCAACAACCGTTTGGGTGCCAATTTCCGCTGGTCGCGCTCGTTGCCTTGCGTGGTAGCCCCGACGTGCCGTTGGTGTACGGGGAACCCCCACCATGTCTCGGCACCGCCGAGGGAGGATCCCACGATGACACGTCTTCGCCAGAACGCTCGTGCATCTCTCGTGTACACCAGAACACTTGGCGCTGTGGTCTGGCTCCTGTTTGCAGCAGCGTGCGCAGGAACCGGCGACGTAGCGAACGGTGACCTCGCAACCGGTGGCGTTGGGGCATCCGCCTCACCCGAGGCACAGCCTCTTCGCTCCGCAATTGCCGGGACTGTTACCGACGGCGATACCGGTGCCCCGATACCGGGTGCAAACGTGGCCATTGTCGGCACGACGCTGGGCACTATATCCGATTTGCAGGGGTCCTTTCGGATAGCCGTACCGAAGTCGGGTAGATATGATGTTCAGGCTTCGTTCATTGGCTATGCGTCAACAGTTGTGACGGGTGTACGCGTTGGCAAAGGGTCTGAAAACGTCAACGTCAACTTCAGTCTGTCGCCCGGCGGTATCGAGTTGGGTGAACTCGTGGTCGAAGCGGAGCGGCCGCTCTTCCGCAAGCAGGCGCAGGGAAACGCCTTGTCCCGTTCCGCCTTGCAATCCAACCGTCCCGGGGCTGCGAGTCCGTTCTTGCACCGTGAACCCAGCTCGCAGCCAGGGATGCCGGGGACCGAGGAGTACGAGTTCATCGCAGAGAACAGCTTCGTCAGCCCGCTCAACAGTCCGTTGTCCACGTTCTCGACGGATGTAGACGCCGCCTCGTACGCGAACGTTCGTCGTTTCATTAACGAGGGCGTAAAGCCACCAGTGGGAGCCGTCAGAATTGAGGAGTTCCTGAACTACTTCGATTATGACCTCGATCTGCCAAACTCCGGGCACCCGGTTGGAATCACCACCGAACTGGGCGCGGCTCCCTGGAACCGCGACCACCGATTGTTGCGCATTGGCATGTCATCAGAGACGATTAACCGGGACACGGTGCTTTCGAACCTGGTCTTCCTGATCGACGTTTCGGGTTCGATGCAGCCGAGCGACAAGCTCCCTCTGCTTAAAGAATCGATGACCGCACTGACGGATAAGCTCACGGAGAACGATCGTGTTGCAATTGTCGTGTACGCCGGCGCGGCCGGACTCGTCCTTGAGTCCACGCGGGGTGATCAACGCGAGGTGATACGCGAGGCCATCGGGCAGTTGGGTGCCGGTGGCAGCACCGCAGGTGCCGCGGGCATTCGGCTGGCCTACGAAATTGCCCGCGATAACTTCATTGACGGCGGAAACAATCGTGTCATACTCGCCTCCGATGGCGACTTCAACGTTGGGATATCCGACACAAGTGAACTTGTTCGCTTGATTGAGCAAGAACGGGAAAGCGGTGTCTACTTAACTGTTCTGGGATTCGGAACCGGGAATCTGAAAGACTCGCGCATGGAGTCGCTGGCTGACAAGGGGAACGGCAACTACTACTATATCGATGGAATACGCGAAGGTCGTCGCGTGCTCGTTGATGGGCTGATGTCGACGATCTACACGGTCGCCAACGATGTCAAACTCCAGATAGAGTTCAACCCGCGGCACGTGTCAGCATATCGGCTCATTGGCTATGAGAACAGAGTGCTCGCTGCTGAAGATTTTGATGACGACGTAAAAGACGCAGGCGAGGTTGGCGCGGGTCACAAGGTGACGGCGTTGTATGAGATTGTGCCAGTGGATACCCGCGAGTCAGCGGCGCCTGGTCAAACGCT
>JAUIJQ010000166.1 GCA_030431165.1 Rhodothermia bacterium
GAGATCCCCGTCGTCATTATCGACTCGGGGCTGCAGACTGATCAGCATGCCAGTTTTGTGGCCACGAACAACAGGGAGGGTGGCCGCATGTGCGCGCGACGACTGGCCGACCTGTTGGGCAAGCGCGGCCGGATTATCATTCTCAGGGTGCAGGAGGGTGGTGCAAGCACGATCAACAGGGAAGAGGGTTTTCTCGAAGAGATCGCCTCGTACGCTCCCGACATCGAGGTCTTGTCTGACAATCAATTTGGGGGCGCGACGGTTGAGCGGGCGCTGCAAGTGTCCCAGAACATGCTGAACCGATTCCAGGACATCGACGGGGTGTTTGCCTCAAACGAGTCGACGACGCAGGGAATGTTGCGCGCGCTGCAGACGGCGGGCCGGGCCGGCAGCGTTCAGTTTGTCGGGTTTGATGCCAATGAGACGCTGCTTGCCGGCATCCGCGACGGACAGATCCACGGGCTTGCGCTGCAGGATCCCTTCGACATGGGGTACACCGGCGTAAAGACGGCGGTCGCCGCGCTGCGT
Source organism: Rhodothermia bacterium (assembly GCA_030431165.1). GTDB lineage: Bacteria > Bacteroidota > Rhodothermia > Rhodothermales > JABDKH01 > JANQRN01. The sequence continues at coordinate 529 of JAUIJQ010000166.1, forward strand.
GGCGAGACGTTTGAGGCCAAGGTGGACACGCGCATCATGATGGTCACGCCCGAGAACATTGATACGCCCGATGCACAGGAACTCCTGAGTCCCGACCTCGACACCTGGTTGAAGTAGGCCTGCGTCAGATTTGGCCTGTAGTTCGTACGGGGGATTCCCGGATTAGCCGCGTCGCGCCCCACCCGGATTCGCAATTCACGGGACGTTTGTTGATGTCCTCCCTTGTGCGATAGACCTTCGATTGGTAGGACTTTCATCGTAGAGGAGACTATGAACGGCATTCGCACTTTTGTGGCAGCAACGGTTCTGATCGGTGCATTCGCCGCCGCGCCTGATGCCAGAGCGCAGACCGCAGATATCACTTCGGTCCAGGCCGGGCAGTACGATAACGGCAAGATGTGGACGTTTGACTATCCGCCCCTCGACCACCTCCGCGAAACGTACAACTTTGCGCCGGATGAAGCCTGGTTCGAAAAAGCCCGACTTGGCGCGCTGCGACTACCCAATTGCTCAGCCTCGTTTGTCTCGCCATTCGGATTGGTGATGACCAATCACCACTGCGCACGCGGATCTGTTGCGCAAGTGAGTCAGCCGGGCGAGGACTTGTTGGCTGACGGCTTTACGACCACGTCGTTGGCTGAGGAGCGTGCTGTACCAGGTTTGTATGTCGCTCAGCTTGTCGCTCTGGACGATGTCACCGACGAGGTATACGCAGCCCTGGAAGGCGCGGAAACGGATGCCGAAAAGGCATCCGCCAGGCAGGAAGCCATCAATGCCATAACCGAGCGCATCACGGAAGCCGCGGGTGGCGACGAAGCGGGGATCGTCGTGCAGGTCATCAACCTCTACAACGGAGGTCGCTACTCGGCGTACACGTTCCGTCGCTTTTCGGATGTTCGGCTTGTCATGGCTCCCGAGCTGAACCTCGGGTACTTCGGCGGCGACACCGACAACTTCACGTATCCGCGGTATGCGCTGGACATGTCGTTCCTGCGTGTGTACGACGCTGATGGTGAGCCCTACGAGCCAGCGCATTATTTCGCCTGGAGTGAGAGTGGGAGCGGTGAGGGTGAACCGGTTTTTGTGATCGGGAATCCGGGTTCAACGAGCAGGCTGGAGACGGTAGCCCAGCTTGAGTGGCGGCGGGATGTACAGGAGCAGTTCATTCTGGACCTGCTGAACGACCGCATCGCCTCACTCATGGCGTACTACGAGGAGAATCCGTCGCCCGCGCTGCTCAATCAGATCTTCGGGCTGCGGAATACGCAGAAGCTGTACACGGGCCGAGTCAAAGGACTCAATGATCCCGTGATCATGGCGAAACGCGCTGACACACAGGCCGACTTCCTGGCTGACCTTGAGGCGCGTGTTGCTGATACCGCTTCTCCCGACGTCCCCGCTCCGTACTTCGACATCATTGATAACCTGAACGACATCCAGACCCAGAAGCGCGAATACGCGGCCGAGTTTGGTGCCTTCCTGGCATTGCAGCCGGGCGGCGGGCTCACGTCGGGAACTGTTGGCCGTGCTTTGCTTGCGCACGCGTATCTGTCGCAGAAAGCCGCGGGTGCGGCCGATGAAGCGCTAACCGGCCTGGTTGACCAGTTGTCGGGCATCGCACAGGATCCGGGACTGGATCGGCGATTCCTGGAGGGACGCCTTCGCGACTTTGTGCGCTACTTCGGATCCGACGATCCCGGTGTCATGCAGGTCCTGCAGGGCCGCACGATCGAAGCGGTTGCAGATCAGATCTTTGCAGAGTCGGCGCTGACATCCGGTGAGTCGGCCGCGGCCGCGATAAGTGACGGAACGTTGACGATGGACGATCCGGCCGTCGCGATGCTCGCGCCATTTATGCAGAGACGGCAGGACTTTCAGAGCGCCTTCGCCGGACTTGGCGCGCAGGAGGCTGAACTGAGCGCACAACATGGGCGTGCGCGGTTCGAGATCTACGGAACGACGCGTCCGCCGGATGCGACCTTCTCACTCCGCATCGCTGACGGTGTTGTTGCGCGCTACGAGTACAACGGCACGATGGCACCGCCCTACACCACCTACTTCGGATTGTACGATCGCTACGCGAGTCATCGATCTGAGGTTGACGGAACGGGTGAGTGGGAGTTGCCCGAGCGTTGGCTCAACGCGCCGGCGACGTTTGATCGTTCGACGCCGCTGAACTTCGTGACGACAAACGACATCATCGGCGGAAACTCGGGGTCCCCGATGCTGAATCAGGACCTCGAAGTGGTCGGATTGATATTCGACGGCAACATCGAGTCGCTGCCGTCGGCGTTTATCTACCAGACGGAAGTTGCGCGTGCTGTTGGCGTTGATGTGCGCGGCATGCGCGAAGCGCTGGATGAGATCTACGACATGGACCGCATTGTCCACGAGCTGATGCGTCACGAGCTCGTGGCGACCGAGGCTGAGGCTGATGCGATGTGATCACCGGTAGATCACCAGGTTCACGCCAAGGCTGACGTAGAAGATGTAGCGCGAATGCAGATCGGCGTTCGCGAACCCCTCAGCGACGTGCACGACACGCGCCGGCTCCCAATTGTAGCAACAGTCGAGGTGGCGCACGTACGTGGGACGCTCCTGAAACAGCCGGCGAAGACCTACAGTCAGCGACGGTCCGCGGCGATGTACGTACGTATAGCCAAGACCAACGGTCGCTGATCGATATGCCGGTGCCAGCCAGCTTCCAGCTAATCCGGGTGACGGTTCTCCATCAATCTGGATCGTAAAACCAACTGCTGGACGAGCCGAGAACGAAAACTCCGCGGAAGAAACGAGGGCGGCACCGGCGGACACAAAGAATCCATACCGGGTCGGCGAGATCCTCAGGTCAAGCGACTGGGTAGGCCCGATCCGATAGGGGATGTGTGCTTTTGCGTCGAGTTCGTCGTCGAATCCCCAATCCTGCTGGCGCACCATCCGGTTCGACGGGCGGTATGAGAGTCCGACGTATACAAAGCGGTTGATGTGAACACCCGCCTGGATTCCGGGGACCCAGGTGCGGCTTTCGATTACGTTGTAATCTCCGCTGTGCTCGGCGCGCGCAGCAGTGGCTGCGAACATGGGGCCGAGGTCGAGTTGGATCTGGAATAACCGGTGGGCGCGGTTCTGGGCTGAGGCAGGCGTGGCGAAGCACGCTCCCACGAGCACGAGTGTCAAGAATGCGAACCTGTACATAAGCAAGCGGCGCCGGGTAGCAACGAAGGTCGTCGGCGCCAGAACTGCTGGTAGCGGCCGCTCGACCCGTTCGATTTTGATGCGCTGGCCCAGTGACCGGGAGAGCATCGGCCAAAAGGACAGAGGAATGTAACGACAGTTAAGGCGTTGGCCAATCCCGACGCCAACCCGCGTCTTGCACCACGTGACCCGGTCTGGAAACGTCGTGCGAACCTTACAACAGCGCAAGCTGTGTTTCCTTGCCCGCCACCCGACGCTCAAGATCAAGCAAGTGCCGCTTGCGATGTAATCCGCCGCCGTAGCCCGTCAGCGTTCCGTCGCTGCCGACCACGCGATGGCAGGGCACGATGATCGCGATCGGGTTGTCGCCATTTGCGCGGGCAACCGCCCGCACGGCCTTTGGCCGCCCGATGGCGATTGCCTGTTGCGCGTAGCTGCGCGTCTCACCGTAGGGGATTGCTTTTAATGCCTCCCATGCGGCGGACTGAAACGGCGTCGACGCTGGACTGAGGGGCATTTCAAATTCAGTTCGCGCACCGTCGAAGTATTCGGTAAGCTCTGTGGCCGTCTGCTCGAGCATCGGATTTGTCCCCGGTACCACGACCGCTCCGGTACGCTTCGTCAATCGCTTTAGCTGCGTCTCGAGCATCCGGCGATCAGTAAACTCAAGCAGGTGCAGCCCAGCGGCAGACGCCACGGCGAGCATCGGTCCAAGCGGTGTCGTGATGCGCGACACGTGAAGCAATGGACGATCTTTTGCATCCGTAGGCGGCGTGCCCACCATCTTTGCAACGGCGGCATTGAAGCCACTGACGGATTCAAAGCCGTTGTCGAACGCCGCCTCTGTTACCGCCGCGCCACCCTGAATCTGGCCCAGTGCGTGCCCAAGGCGACGAGCACGCTGGTACGCATGAAACGTCATTTTGTGATGTTGCCGAAACCAGCGCCGCACACGCAGCGGGTCAAGACCGCGCTCACGTAGATCCGCGTCCGTCAGTCGTCGCGTTGGGTCGCGCTCGACCTCAGCCAACAACGGCCGCAGCCAATCGGGCGCGCTACCGCTTGGTTCAAGCGGACGGCACCGCAGGCACGGCCGATACCCGGAAGACAACGCCTCCTCTGCCGAAGGAAAGAACTCAACGTTGTCTTGCTTCGGTTTCTTCGCTGAGCACGTTGGTCGACAGAAGATGCCGGTTGTCTTTACGCCGGTGAAGAACAGCCCGTCATACGATGTGTCGCGCGACACGAGCGCTGCGTACATCTCTGCGTTACTCGGGAGTTGCCGCCAGTCCGCAGCCGGAACCTCAGCGTCGAGATGATCTGGTGAAACGGACATGCCGGCGTTTGCGTCGAGTCGGGCTTAGGAAGGATAGATGATGATCAAAGCTCGGCAATGCGTCTTGTAGACGCCACCGATAATTGATCACGGAATTCCCGCGTCACCTCGCAATCTGCTCGAATCGACGATTTGGCCCGAGATCGACGTCAACCCGCAGCACATCGCGTGTGTCTTTGTCGACGGCATGCCGCGAAACCGCCAGCCCCGAGTCTACCTCGACTATCCAGACGTCCCGGGTGCTTCCAGCGTGTTCGAGCTGCCGCGACTCAATCACATTGATCGTCGTGGTAGTTGTTCCGTTCTCGTAGTGGAAAACGGGCAGGGTGGCTGAATAGCCGTCGGCGAGCGGTAGCGCCGGTATGAGCATGCTGAACTCGGCCTGGTCGAGGTACGGCTCGGTCAACACCGTGTCAACGCCGGTAACGGTATCGCCGCGTTTGACGACGCTCACGACGTGACCGTCAGACCCGTAGTCCATGTCAATCGATTGAACGTCCCCAAACACATTAGTGTACTTGATTGGCAGCAGCGTCGTGGCGTCTACCCACAAGGTGTCGTACATCGTGCCTTGACGTAAGTCCTGTACCAGCACAAACTGAATTGCTCGCCGCCCGTCGACTGACGTTCGGGCCATCTCCCTGCGTGCCGTACCCAGATCCGTGCGCGTGTCTCCCGCGACGATGGTCATGTCGGAGATCGTGGTGCTTTCCGGAAGGAGGTCGGATGAGAGGCCGAATGGTGGTTCTGCGTCAGGTTGCGGCGTCGCGCATCCAGCAAGAACGAGCGCTGAGACGAAAAGCGTCAGGGAAAGGGCCTTGTGGCGTGAGCCAGGGGACTTGTACATCAGAAGTAGTTTTTGGCGGAAGCTCTATAACGGGGGAATGCACGAAAAGTGACAGCACAGGCTACGTCATTGGTAGCGTAGCGCGCGGACGGGATCGGCGGATGCCGCGCGAATCGCCTGGTAGCTTACGGTCCCCAGTGTTATGAAGGCAACCGACACCGCCGCGGCGATGAACGTGGCAACGGTGGGGTTTGCCCGATACGCAAAACCTTCGAGCCAACTCCGCATCACGATGTAGGCGACCGGGGCGCCAACAACAAAGGCAACGCCGACGAGTGTTGCGAATTCCCGCGAGAGCAGCAGCGCAATACCCGCAGTAGATGCCCCAAGCGTTTTGCGGATTCCGATTTCTTTGGTTCGCCGCTCGGCCATGAATGCGGCTAACCCGAAGAGGCCAAGACAGGCGATCAGGATCGTGAGTGCGGCGAGGAATCCGAAGAGGCGACCAAGCCGTGCATCGTTCTCATAGAGCTGTGCGAATGATTCCTCCACAAAGTAGTATGCAAACGGCTGCTCGATGCCCGCCGCGTTCCACGCATCCTCCAGGAACGCGAGTGTACCCGCGATGTCGTCCGTGGAAATCTTTGCGAGAACCGTTTCGAATGCGTCGGGGAATTGCTGCATTACCAGCGGCCCGATGTCTTCGCGAAGAGATCGATAGTGAAAATCCTCAACGACCGCGACAATCGTCCCGCTCCTGAAGACGCGCCAACCTTCTGCGCCCGGGAGGTAGAAATCAATCTGCTTTCCAATCGGTGATTGCCACTCCGGACCAAGGTCTTCGACGATGTTGGCGACGGCAGACTCGTTCAGGATGAACTGGGGCTCCGTTTGTGGTCCTTCTGACGAGAACCCGGTGCCCTGGACGACATTAAGCTGCAACGCGTGAGCGAAGTCTGGATCAACGAAGTACGTGTCCCACCCCGGCAAATCGTCTGTTGAGCCTGGCAGGCCCTCGGGGCGGTAGAGGAAGTCGCTGACACCACGGCCGGGTACGCTTCCCGTCGCTGCCACGGCCGACACGCCGGCGTGCTGTGAGAAAGCCGTCTTCAGGCGCTCGAACCACGCTTCCGAGTCGCCTGTCGGCGCATCCCCGGTTGGCAGCG
>JAUIJQ010000167.1 GCA_030431165.1 Rhodothermia bacterium
CAGTGTCAACGAGAAGTTCGAACCCGTCCACGCCCGCACGCCGACACACGATCCGTCCTCGGAGTAAAACGCGATTTCATCTCCAACCTCGAAGGCACCACCTGGCAGATCGAAGCTGCCTCCGTTTGTGTCAACGATGACGCTTGCATTGCTCCCCGTACTTGATACACACGATTCAAAATGAACTTGCGCAGTGGAGGTGGGGACGCCGAAGATCAGGAGCGTAGCTGCAATCGTCAGATATCGCATTGGGAGAGCGAAACGCCGATGGGTGGGAACGTATGTCGGGAGTGGAGATAATGTGAATATCGTCTCGTAAGTGGCCAGACTTTAGATGCTCTGGGCGGAACACCGGCGGCAAGGGAGATCGCGCCGGTGTCTGGATTCTTGGCCGTCAGATGGTTATCTATCCGCTTCGCTAGTGGCCGGTGGAGTCGGCGCAACATGTTACTCGGCAAGGTCATTGGAACGGTCTGGGCGACCCGCAAAGACGATCAGATGGTCGGAATGAAGCTGCAGATCGTTCGCGAGGTCGATCTGGACTACCGTGAGCAAAAGCGGTTTGTCGTTGCGGTTGACAGTGTCGGCGCCGGCGTTGGCGAGATTGTGCTTGTAGCGCAGGGTTCAAGCGCCCGCCAGACCGACCTCACACGGAACAAGCCGGTTGACGCGGTTATTGCGGCGATTGTTGACAAACTCGACGTCGCATGAGGTTTGGTCGCGTCGTCGGGAGTGTGTGGGCAACGTGCAAAGACGCACGGCTGCATGGGCGACGGATGCTGCTGGTGGAGCCGCTCACTTCTGCCGGCGAACCGACCGGTCCGCCAACGGCTGCGCTGGACACGATGGACGCGGGTCCAGGCGACGTCGTTTTGTTTACAACGGCGTCTGAAGCGGCCATACCCTTTCAGCCAGGACTCACCCCGACTGATGCCACGATTGTTGCCGTGGTTGAGCGAATTGACCGGGCATCCGAACTTCCTACTGGCCCGGGATCAGCGGCACGAACCTGAACTCGTCCATCTCCTCGGTCTCGAACGAGTTGGGGCCGGTTCGTACAATCCGCTTCATCGTTTGTCCCTCGCTTCCGCCGACGGGTATCACAAGGACACCGCCTGGCGTTGACGCTCCCGTGTCAGGATCTGCCTCCGGCGCGCGAAGCTGCTGCAGCAGTGCATCGGGGATTGACATGGCACCGGCCGTGACGATGATTGCGTCGTAGGGCGCAAAGGCAGGCCAACCCTGTGTGCCATCACCGCAGCGCGTGCGCAATCTGTACCCGAGCGACCGCAGCAGGTCGCGCGTGCGCCGGTACAGTGGCTCCAGACGTTCAACCGAGTATAAGTCGACGCCCAACTCACAGAGGACCGCTGCCTGATACCCGCTCCCCGTCCCGATTTCAAGGACGCGTGCCCCCTCAGCAAGGCCGCTCATTGCAAACTGGGTCTGGTAGGCGACGGTGAACGGCTGCGAAATAGTCTGATCGAGCCCGATAGGAAGGGCCTCGTCCAGATACGCACGGGCAATCAGTGCCTCATCTACAAATAGGTGCCGGGGGACACGACCTACGGCGGCGAGCACGCGCTCGTCCTCGATACCTTTGTCTCGCAGTAGTTGCACCAGCCGCTGTCGGCGCCGCTCAAACTTCCAGTCGTTGCTCATGAAGAGGTTGGGGCGAGTTCGCGCGCAGCGGCTGTAGCCGAGGCCTCATTCGCAATTGCATCGGTGAGGTATTCCCGTAGCCTGTCGGGCGCAACATCAACGGTCATCTCGCCGTTGAGCGCAACCGACACGCGTCCGGTTTCTTCGGATATCACGACAATCAGCGCGTCTGTCATTTCAGACAGGCCGATCGCAGACCGGTGCCTCAAACCCAGATGCGGACTGAGCTGCATGCTCGTCGAGACGGGCAGGATGCACCGGGCGGCTTCGATTCTGTTGTTGCGGATGATCACGGCCCCGTCGTGCAGCGGATTCTTTTCGTAGAAGATCGTCTGTAGCAGCTCGCTCGAGATTCGAGCCTGAATGAGTGCCCCGGTCTCGACGTAGTTGCGCAGGCCGGTCGTACGCTCAATGGCGATGAGCGCGCCGGTACGGCTCTGCTTGAGGTCGGTGATGGCATCCATGACTTCCTCGACAACCGGTTCAGCCGCCTTCTGCGTAAAGAACCGCCTGATGAGTGGGTTCTGCCCGATAACGAGGAGCAGGCGCCGAATCTCCGGTTGAAACAGGATGATCACGGCCAGGACAAACACATCGCCGATCACGCGAAACAGCGAGCCGAGCAGTGTCATGTCCAGGATCGTGACGATGAACTGCAGCCCCAGGAGCACAAAGACGCCGGCGAAAATCTGTACCGCAATTGTACCGCGCATGAGCTGGTACAGCTTGTACAGAATAAACGCGAAGATGCCGATCTCGATCACATCGATCAGTCTGATCGGTATCACCCAGTTGAAAAGCGTCACGGTGCTGTTACGCTGCTATTGTCGACATCCAGTGTGACGCCCATCACGCGAACCATTTCGGCCGTTGCGCCAACGTCGTGCGTCCTCACGATTGCAGCGCCACGCATGACTGCAACCGCCGTTGCACCCAGTGAGCCAAACAGTCGCTCATATACGGGCACGGGGAACTGTTCGTTGCCAAGGGCAACGCCAATCGAAGACTTCCTTGAGACTCCGACCATGATGGGGTAGTCTTTGATCCGGTGCCCGTCAAGCTCATTGAGCAGCCGGTAGTTGGCGCGGGTTGTTTTGCCAAAACCGAAACCCGGGTCGGTGATGATCTCGGTCACCCCTGCGCGCTCCGCAATGTCAACTGCGTTAGCCAAGTCATGCCGCACGGTATCAATGATGTCCTGGCTGTCTACCACATGGGGCATGTCACCGGGCTTGCCGGTCGAGTGCATGAGGATTAGGCCGGCCTTGAACTCTGCCACGATCTCTGCCATCTCCGGGTGAAGTCGCAACCCGGTGATGTCGTTGATGATGTGGGCGCCGGCCTCCAGACATGCGCGCGCAACGTCAGGATGATACGTGTCAATCGAAAGCACCGCCTCCGGGAAATCCGAAGCAAGGGTCTTAACGACCGGTAAGATGCGTGCCAATTCGAGCTCGGGCGGGACCACCTCGGCCCCAGCCCCGTACGCTTTGCCTTTCGGGCGAGACGACGCGCCACCGATGTCGACAATCTGGGCGCCCGCGTCGATCATGAGTCCGGCGTGCATAACGGCACGCTCGGGGGACGTAAACCGGCTACCGTCGAAGAACGAGTCCGGGGTAACGTTGAGCACACCCGCAATTAGCGGTTGGCCGGCGACGGCCGTGAGCTCGCGATCGCGGCAGCGCAGGCGCCAGCGGCGTTCTGAGAAAGGATCCCCGGTGCGGTTTGCGTCGTCGGACAAGTTCAGGCGTTGCGGAAGCCGGTGGTAGCCAGCCGGTGGCAGGTTGACTTGACGGGGAAAGTAACCGAAACTGCGGTCCCATCCGAAGAAGGCGTTGATGATAGCCGACGAATGCTAGCAGAGTTGTTACGCCGCGTGCCGGGCGGTCCCGTCTCCCGAATTTATCGCTTTCTGGAGAATCCGGTGCAGACCCAGGAACGCCTCCTGCGTTCGCTTCTGCGCCGCGCGGCTGAGACCGAGTGGGGCAGACGCTTTCGTTTCGACGAGATCGGCAACGAGCAGGATCTCACATCGGCTTATCGCGATGCGGTGCCGCTTCACACCTACGACGACCTGCGAGAGGATGTCGAGCGCATCAGAGCCGGGACGCCTGACGTTATCTGGCCCGGGACGTTTTCGGATTTCGCCGTGTCGAGCGGTACCGCGTCAGCCGGCAAGATCATTCCCGTAAGTCGCGAGACGCTTCAAGCGAACAAGCGTTTCAGCATGGGGATGATGTACAACTACGTCGCTCAGACGGGGAAGGTGGCTTTTCTGGGCGGACGATTTCTGTCGCTTCCGGGTCGGATCGAGGAGGACGCCCGGTATCCGGGCACGTGGGTTGGCGAGGTGAGCGGACTGCAGGCGCGGTATGCCCCGGCCGTTGTCAAGCGCTACTACCAGGCTGTCTCAAACGAGACGCTGTTCTTGCCGAACTGGGAGGAGAAGCTTGACGCAATCGTGGACCAGACGTTGAAGATGGATGTTCGATCGACGGTAATGGTCCCTACCTGGGCGTTGGTGCTCTTCGAAAAGCTGCTCGACCGGTTTGCCGAGGTAAATGGATGGCGGCCCGAGACGATCCGCGACGTGTGGCCGAAGTTCAGTGTCTTCTTCTCAGGCGGCGTGGCGCTTTCATCGTATCGCGACCTGCTTGAACAGCAGACGGGCAGCGGATCGGTTGATTTTATGGAAGCGTATGGCGCATCCGAGGGATTCTTCGGATTCCAGATGCATCCGGCAGATCGAGACATGGTGCTCCATCTCGACAACGGCGTGTACTACGAGTTTGTACCGGTCGATGACCGCTCAGACAAACCCAGGCGGCTCAAGATCAATGAGGTTGAGACGGGGGTCCGCTACCAGATGTTTGTCACAACGAGCTCCGGATTGTGGGCCTACGGTGTTGGCGACGTCGTCAAGTTTACTTCGGTTCGGCCATATCGAATCGTGGTGGCGGGGCGCACATCCGAAATGATAGACAAGTACGGGGAGGCCGTCTTTGGCGACGAGGCGCGGGCGGCGCTGTTGGAGGCGTGTCAGAAGCTTGGCGCGGCCGTTGCGGACTACCACATTGCGCCGTCGTTGCCTGATCGCCGGCGACTGCCGTCACACCAGTGGCTTGTTGAGTTTGAGCGCGTACCGGACGATACTGGCGCCCTCAGCGCACTGATTGACGAGTATTTGCAGCGGGTCAACCGGCACTACCAGATTCGGCGCGAGGCGAAGGCCTTTGATGCCCCGGAGATCGTTGTACTGCCGCGCGGGTCCTTCTATCGGTGGATGAAGGAGACCCGTGCACGGGTTAGTGCCCAATCAAAGGTCCCTCGAATGAGCGAGGAGCGCCACATCGCTGACAGCCTGTTGAAACTAACGGGTTTCGGGGGTGGTCCAACGGGGTAGGTCTTTGGCATCGGCCGCAGCCTGGGCGTTGTGGGAACCTCCCCGTAACAAAAGGCGTGAACAGAGGCCGCGCAGCCGGTATTTACGGGCTGACCTGAGGTGCCTGGCACCAACTGACATACTGACCTGACATACTGATTTTCCCAATCCGACTTGACGGCCGGATACGCGCCCGGTTGATCGACGCTGATGCAGGTTGATCCAAGGTATCGCGAAGCGAGTCGGGAGTCATGGGCACAACAGCGTGCCAACGGCAGAGCCAGCGGGAAGGGCGCTGCCGGCTAAAAGCGCTACGGAGAAATCTCGAACAGAGAAAGCTCGACACAGAGAACACACAGGCGCCAACAGAATACAGCCGAGACGGGTCGCATCAGGAGCGACGCGCCGCGAAAAAACAGCGCAGCGAAATCAGACAAAGCGATTCGCGTACGTACTAAAAGCTACACAACCTAATTCCTCGGAATCTTATGTACGTCCCACGCCAGCAGCGCATGCTGGATCAGTATCTGCAGGAAATCGGACAGATCCCCCTGCTGACTCCCGCAGAAGAGGTCGAACTCGCCCAGCGTATCAAGCAGAACGACATGGAGGCGCTGCACAAGCTCACGCGCGCCAACCTGCGGTTTGTCGTTTCGGTAGCCAAGAAGTATCAGGGGCAGGGCCTAACCCTTGCCGACCTCATCAACGAAGGCAACTACGGCCTCATCAAGGCAGCCCAGCGCTTTGATGAGACCCGAGGGTTCAAGTTCATTTCGTACGCCGTCTGGTGGATTCGCCAGGCCATCCTGCAGGCGCTTGCCGAGCAGAGCAGGGTTGTGCGTCTGCCGCTGAACCGCATCGGGACTATCTCGAAGATCCGGAAGACGAGCGCAAAGCTCGCCCAGATCCACGAGCGCCAGCCGAACATCGAGGAGCTCGCGAAGGAACTCGAAGTCGATGTCGAAAAGGTGCGCGAAGCGCTCCAGCACACCGGCCGCCACCTGTCAATGGACGCGCCCTTCAACGAGGACGACGACAACAGCCTCCTCGACGTGCTGCCAAACGACGAGGATCTCTCGCCCGACGACACGCTGATGGACGAGTCGCTCAAGATTGATATTGAGCGTGCCCTCAGCTTGCTGCACCCGCGCGAGGCCGAAATCACGCGACTGTACTTCGGTATTGGCCGCGAGCACCCGCTGACGCTCGAGGAAATCGGGCAGCGGTTTGGCCTGACGCGCGAACGCGTGCGACAGATCAAGGAGAAAGCCCTCCGCAAGCTTCGTCAGAAGCACCGCCGCGAAGAGCTGCAAATGCACATCGGCTAAGTCACCGCGCCACCGCTGAGCGTCACACCCGGTGGACGGCGCATGACAGCCCGGTACGCAGCATAGGCACTAGTACACGATGTGTCGCTGCTCAAGCGCCGTGCGAATGGCATTGAGCAAGAGCGGTTGGATTCGGTAGCGACTGTCGGGTTCGATCCGTGACGCGTCGGATATTCCGCCCTGCTGTACTTCCACAGCCGCTGGCTCAATCAAGCGCAGATTCAGCAGCGCTTCAAGGAGCAACACGCTCTGATCGGGTTCGAGCCGGGACACGCGCGCGTGCTCATCGGCCGACAGCGTTCGGTGGAACAGGAAATTCTCCAGCGCAAACGTCGGGGCCAACGGGAGCCTGCTGATCGGGTCCAGCGGCAACGGCTGGAGTGGCGCAACCGTGACGACACCGGTCTCCATGTCGAAGGAACACGCCCGGATCCAGTAGAATAGCGCGAGCATCACGTTCTGTCCGCTCAGGCGCGACAGGCGATCGAAGAAGGCATCCTGCAACGCTACCTGTCGCTCGGCATCAGTGCGTCGTCGCTGAAAAACCTGGCGCATCGCTTCTGACTGAACCGCTGAGGCCTCGAAGTGCAGCGTCATGCCGCTGCGGCGATGGCG
>JAUIJQ010000168.1 GCA_030431165.1 Rhodothermia bacterium
GATTGAAGGCGTGGAGGTTGTCCGCGCGTTTGATATGGACACACGTCGCGGTGTGCTTGCAGCCTGCGATGAAGTGGAGAAGCGGGCCCCCGACTGGGTGTTGCTGCAGTTTAACCAGTATTCGTACGGACGTTGGGGCGTAAATCCCTTTTTGCCTTTGCTGGTGCGGCGCATCCGGGCATTGGAAGGAGCACCGCAAGTAGCTTTTCTCGCCCACGAAGACTTTATCCCAATCCGGAACGTCAAGTCTGCCGTGTTTGGCGCCATCCAGCGACTGCAGTTTCTGGGATTGGGCCGCGGGTCCGATCTGTTCCTGACTACGATTGAACCGTGGGCCAAGAAGTACGGGGCCTGGTTCGGCGAAGATGGCACACGCGTCTTACCCGTCGGAGCAAACATCCCGCATGCGACGACCTCGCGCGAAGAAGCTCGACAACTGCTGGGCATCGCGGACGGCGAACTTATCATCGGCTACTTCGGCTCCGTTCGGATTGATCGCCGCTTCGACGCTGTTGCAAAGTTGTTGCATGCCGCGACAGACGGGGGGAATCCGACACGCGTCCTGTATGTCGGGAAAGATGGTGCCGAGGCTTCTCGTATTGCGGGTCCCGAATGCGTAATTGATGTGGGGCCACTGGGAGCTCAGGACGCGGCAAACACACTCGTTGCATCCGATATCTGGGCGGCTCCCTACATCGATGGATTGTCGTGTCGGCGCGGCGGATTTCTTGCCGGATTGCAGCTTGGCGTCCCGTCGCTGAGTAACGTCGGCGAGCTTACTGACCAGACGCTGCTAGATCTCGACGACACGTGCTTTGTACTGGCGCCAGACGCCACCGACGAGAGCTTCGTTCAGTCAGGGTTGAAGCTGGCGACAGACCCGGCGATGCGCCTGTCGCTTGCGGTGAGCGGCAGCAAACTCTACGAGGAGATGTTCTCGTGGTCTTCGATCGCGAACAGGCTCCGAGGGTACCTCACGGTCAATGCCGGATAACCGTACGGGAATCGTAATACCGATTGCGGAGAAGCGCGGAGGCGCTGAGCAGAGTCTGCTGGACTTCCTGAGCGGCGTTGACCAGGCGTCACACGACGCGTATCGCCTACTTTTTCTCGTTGACGGCCCGATGGTCGAAACGGCTCGAGCGCTTGGATTCACATCCACCGTTGTGAATGCGGGACGGCTGCGAAATCTAGGTCGAATGCTCCTGACACAACGAGCGATTGCCAAGTGGATTCGCAGCCATCAGATCGACGTAGTAGTGTCCTGGATGAGTAAGGCCCACCTTTATGCGTCAATTCCGGCGAAGATATCGGGTGCAAGACCAGCGTGGTTTCAGCATGACGTCTACGCCGGCAGCAGGATGGACAAGTTGAATGCAACACTGCCGACATCGCTGGTGCTCTGCTGCTCGCAGGGTTCAGCAGACGCAATGCGTGCGCGTTTTCCGAACGTCCCAACAGTCTCCACGCGGTTGGCCGTTGATGCAGTCCGATTCGACGCCAATGCTTGTGAGTCTCCGCGGCAAGCCCGCGTTCAGCTCGGCCTGGAACCTGATGTGCCCTTTGTCCTGCTGGTGTCGCGCCTGGAGCGCTGGAAAGGCGTTCATGTTTTTCTTGAGGCGGCACTAAGCTTGCTGGATGCCGGTCAGAAGGCTCAGTTTGCCGTTGTTGGCGGCACGCATCCCCTGGATCCCGGCTACGAGCAAGAACTACAGGACACCATTGCTCGTTCTGGTCACTCCGAGCGGATACAATTGGCCGGTCACCAGAAGAATGTGCCCGAATGGATGTGTGCTGCAGACGTTGTGACCCATACATCGGTCAAACCGGAACCGTTTGGGATCGTTGTGTTGGAAGCAATGGCGATGGGCAAGCCGGTCATTGCAACCGCGCACGGTGGTCCGACAGAGGTCATTACACACAATCACGACGGACTCCTGATTCAGCCCGATAACGCAAACGTGCTGGCCGATACGATTCTGGGTCTCTTGGGTGATCGTGCAGGGCGCACGAAACTGGGCGCGGAAGCCGTTAAGACGGCGTCGGCGTATACACCCGAGCGCTTTGCGGGTGACGTGGAAGCAGCGATAGAAACAGTCCGAGGATAACGTGGCGATAGCGGGAGCTGGCAGCATACGGAACGCGAAGACCGGGCTCATTGCAGCCGGCGGTCTGCTAGTGCTGTGCATGTTGCTCGCCCTCGCCGCGATCGGTCAGTTCAGGCTCGCGCTCGCCGGGACGATCCTGGCATTCCTTACCGGCCTGTCGATGATGAGTGTCAAGGCAGGACTGTTTGGCACGCTGACCTATCTCGCCATGCTGGGCGAAGGGCGGAGGCTACTCATTTCCATGGACGGCTGGCCCGCGCTTGATCCACTGCTGATGGTTGGTCCCGCGATGCTGGCTGTGCTTGTTGTGCCGGCGCTCGCGAAGCGCGAAGTGAGGCTGGACACAGCCCTCTCAAAAGCGGTTGCGCTACTGATGGCGGTGATGATCCTCCAGATCTTCAACCCCCGACAAGGTCCGCTGATCGTAGGGGTAAGCGGCGCTCTGTTTTATCTCGTGCCTATCACCTGGTTCTGGGTCGGACGGAACGTGCTGACGTCTCCAGTGCTGAAGACACTGCTCTACCGTTTCCTGCTTCCACTTGGTATCGTTGCGGCGCTTTACGGGTTGTATCAGAGCATCTTCGGATATCTTCCGCATCAGATGGCGTGGTACTACATCGCGGGATATCTGTCCCTCGGTCCGATAGAAGCGTTGAAGCCCGTGTCATTCTTTGCTTCATCAACTGAGCATGCGATCGTGTTGTCAGTTGGTGCCGTTATCATGGCTGCGGGCTTCCTGCGCGGGCAGAAAGGCAACGCGCTGTTGTTTCTTGGCCTGTTTGCCTGTGTCTTCATCGTCGGCTCTCGCGGCCCGGTTGTTCGAATCGTGGCGGCAGCCGCGGCGCTGTGGGCCATTCTGAGTCCGAACCGATCTACCTGGATCCTGCGTGGCCTTGTCGGATTGGTGATCGGCGCATTTGGTTTGTACTGGAGCTCGACGCAGGTCGCCCAGGTCGCGGGCGATGGCGCGATCGGCTTCTACGTCGACAGGCAGGCGGGTGCGTTTGCCAATCCGCTTGACAAGAAGGAGTCCACCGCGACGATTCATGGTGCCATGTTCATGAACGGCATCCGGCGGGGGGTGGCCGAGCCGCTCGGACACGGACTTGGCTACACGACGACCGCGTCCGTGAAGTTCGGATCAGACGGATTCAGCTCCGAGGTTGATATATCAAATCTTTTCCTTTCAGGGGGCGTTGTCGGCGGGCTCATCTATCTGGTCATCGTCATACTCGTTGCGCGCACGGCATTGTTTAACTGGCAGCGCGATCGCGGCATAGTGGCACTTTGTGTCAGCGGTATTCTGTTGCTGACCGTCGGCGAGTGGCTGCATGGAATGGCCTACTTCATGTCAACAATAAACTGGCTGCTGATCGGCGCCCTCGACGGCGCATATAGTCGAAACCTCAAAGCAGCGAGCTAATGAAATTCGCCATCGTTACCCACAACGTGATTCGTGGCGACGGTCAGGGACGTGTGAACTACGAGTTCGTGCGCTTTCTTCTCGACAGGGGAGACGACGTGACGCTCTTTGCTGACGCGGTCGACGAGACCCTGATTCAAGATGGCGTACGTTGGATACACGTTCGCCCAGGATTCGAAGAGATCGACCTGCTGAAAGTCTGGCGCTTTCGGATGTTGGCGAACCGCGCTCTTCGCAACCACAGTGGTTCATTCGATCGCATCGTTGCATGTGGCGTGGTCACGGATCATCCGCATGATCTCAACGTCGCGCACTTTGTGCACGGGACCTGGATTCGTTCGCCATTCCATGATTCGAAGATCAGAAAGTCGTTTCGCAGCGCGTATCAGTGGGTCTTTTCGTCACTGAATGCACGATGGGAACGGCAGGTGTTTGACAGCGCACGTCAAGTCGGCGCCGTTTCTGCCATGGTGCGTGACGAGCTTGCTACAATAGGCGTTGCTCCCGAGAAACTTGTAGTGCTGGGGAATGGCGTGGACACCGACGAGTTCAAGCCCGGACCAGCCGTACGTCGCGACTTTGGCCTTCCGGAAGATGTCCCGGTCGCGCTGTTTGTCGGTGACCTGCAGTCTTCCATCAAGAACCTGGACACACTCCTGGCGGCGGCGAAGCACGTACCGAATCTCCATGTGGCAGTAGCCGGTCGTCCCGAAGGCAGCCCATTTCCGGCTATGGCCGACTCGATGGGTTTGAGTAATCGCGTGCACTTTCTCGGGTTTCAACGAGACGTCGCTGGACTCATGCGCGCCTGCGACTTCTTCGTCCTGGTGTCGAGGCGGGATTCTTGTCCGCTAGTTGTTCTCGAAGCGCTTGCGTCGGGGCTTCCCGTTGTGACTGCCACAACAGTTGGCAACGCTGACCTCGTGGGTGATCGCTGTGGCTTCGTTGTTGACAATCCGGAGGATGTCGACGGCGTGGCGGATGCACTGCGGAAACTGTCAGACAATACTGAACTGCGAGATCGACTGTCACAGAACGCCCGACAGCAGGCGCTGCAGCATTCTTGGGAGCGCATGTCCATGCGATACCTTGACGCGCTCGGCATTGAATCCGCAGAAGACATTGCAGAGGAGTTGACCTGATGTCCGTCAGTTCCAGTACGGCGATCAGATCATTGACGGTTGGCATGGGATGGTACCCCGTCAATCAGGGTAACGGCCTGGACAGGGTTTTCTTTGAGCTTTTCCGTCACGCTCCCGCGGCAGGGCTGGACATGGACGCAATCGTTGTGTCAGCTCCTCAAATTCGGGCCCCGCGCGTCCACGTTGTCGATGAAGCGATGTCGGCGCCCGCACGCATTGCCGCAGTGGGCAAGACAGCGAGATCGCTGGCGGCGTCGGCCGACGTGCTTTCAGCCCACTTTGCCCTGTACGCTTTGCCGCTTGTCCGGCTCGCCCGCAAACAACCGCTCGTGGTACACTTTCACGGACCCTGGGCCGCAGAATCCAGAGCGGAGGGGCAATCCGCAGTGCAGTATCAGTTGAAGCGTCTCGTCGAACAGCGGGTATACTCGTCCGCGACGCGATTCATCGTGCTGTCTGAGGCGTTTCGCGATATGCTCGTCAAGGACTTTCGCGCAAACGCTGATGATATAGACGTTGTCCCGGGTGGCGTTGACCTTGCCAGGTTTCAGGTCGCAGCGTCGAAAGACGAACTAAGGACGCGCCTTGGTTGGCCTGCTGACCGCCCGATCATGGTTTGCGTGCGCCGCCTCGTACGGCGGGTCGGTATCGAGAATCTCATCGACGCAATGGTCGAGATAAATCGAACATGTCCTGACCTGCTTCTGAAGATTGGTGGTCGCGGGCCGCTGGAGGATGAGCTGAAACGGCGCGTGCACGAACGAGGGCTGGATAACAGTGTCGAGTTCCTCGGATTTGTGCCGGAAGAGACGCTACCCGCAGTATATGCGGCCGCTGACGCATCAGTTATTCCGACGGTTGGGCTTGAGGGATTCGGTCTGATCGCCGCTGAATCACTTGCGGCCGGCACCCCGCCGTTTGTCACTCCGGTTGGTGGTCTGCCCGAAGTTGTGCGTGACCTGGATGCGACGCTGATTCTCGAGTCCTCATCACACACGGCAATTGCGGATCGGATTATCCGCTGGCAGCGCGGTGACGCTGCTGTCCCATCGCGGGACGCGTGTCGAGCGTACGCCGAACAGAAGTTCGACTGGGCCAGGGTGGCTGCGCGTACGCGACAGGTGTACGAGGTTGCACGGCAGGCATCGTAGACATGGCTACTGCGATTCGACCCATCGTTTTTGTCGGCCACACCTCGCTCCTTGGCGGGGCCGAGCTGTATCTGCGCGACGTTGTTGTCAACCTGTCTCGCCCGTGTCGCGTGCTTCTTTTCGAGGATGGGCCACTTGCCGAGGCATTGCGTCGCCAGGATGTCAGCACGCAGATTGTGGCGGCGCCTGAAGCGCTAGCCTCGGTACGGAAAGATTCGGGACTCGCCACGAGCGTCGTGGCGGCTTCGCGTCTACCGGGATTTTTCCTGCGACTTCGGCGGGCGATGGCCGGCGCCGGCGCGATCTATGTCAATTCTCAGAAGTCGCTCGTGACTGCCGCCCCCGTCGGTTGGTCATTGCGCGTTCCCGTGATCTGGAACGTACATGACATCATGACCTCAGATCACTTCGGATCAACCACGCTTCGGGCTGCGTCGTGGATCGCAAAACGTTTCGTCACGCGCCTCGTTGCCAACTCGGTTGCCACCAGGGACTCACTGATTGCGCTTGGTATTCCCGCCGACAAAATCGACATCGTATATAACGGCATTCCGGATGGGCAGGGTCGCCAACCTGCCGACGAGGTCGACGCACTCAAAACTGAGTTGGGGCTTGATACATCGCTTTGGACCGTTGGAGTTTTCGGACGACTCGCTGAGTGGAAAGGCCAGCACGTCTTGATTGAAGCCTTGCGGGCCTTGCCCAACGTTCAAGCTGTTCTGGTTGGCGCGGCACTCTTTCCATCCGACGAACTGTACGAAGCGCGCCTTCGTGCGCAGGTTGCCGATGCGGGAATGTCAGGTCGCATTCGATTCCTCGGATTCAGGTCGGATGTATCTCGTCTCATGAACATCTGCGACGCCGTAGCTCATACGTCCGTCTCGCCTGAGCCGTTTGGGAGGGTCATTGTTGAGGCCATGGTGAATCGCGTGTCAGTAGTTGCGGCCGGGGCTGGAGGGGCGCTCGAAATAATCCGACCGGACGAAACCGGCCTGCTCACCGAGCCAGGGTCAGCCGCCGATTTGGCTGGAGCGTTGCGGTGGTTCCGGGACAACCCGGAAGCATCCCGAGGCATGGCTGAAAAGGCATACGACGACGCCCGAGCGCGATTCTCTGTTGAAGCGATGGTGCGCGGTGTCGAAGCGACCGTTGATG
>JAUIJQ010000169.1 GCA_030431165.1 Rhodothermia bacterium
ACAGACTTGTATATTTTCCGACGATACCGATTGTGACCTTGCCCTCGGGCTCTTTCACGCGGTGGACGATATCTTCCCAGATAGATAGATCGAGGTTTTCGACATCCTTGGTCGTCGGGTGGCGGTTTCGCACGGCGTTCCGGAAGCGGCATCCGGGATCGCAACAATTGAGATCGATACGGCGCGACTTCCTAGCGGCATCTACTCCGCGGTAGCCCGATCCGGCGAAACGGCAAAGCGCCGGTCGTTTACAGTGCTGCACTAAGAAGTGGTTTGAATTGACTGCTGTACGGTCGCTTGCCCGGGCACGTCTGGCCGGGTGTGTAGATATTGTGCATGGTATTCGATACACTCCAGCACCTGTTCGGGCCGCCTGTAACGTGAACGCCGGGACGCTCCGGCTTCACCGGACAAACGGGGTTATCCGCACCAAAAACATCCGCCACGCCATGAACCGATCCAGCACCGCCTCGACCGCTTCGACCGCGTCCCTTTTGTCGATCTGTTTCGCGGGAGTGCTGCTCGCAGCTTCGACAGTCCCCGCAGCCACGCTTGCGCAGTGGACCCCGCTGGAGCGCGGGAGCAGTAACATCGAAGTGCTTGGTCACGTCCCGCTTGGCGGGATGGTCAGCGTAATGGACATGGAGGTCGAGCAGGACCTCGACAGGCCGTTCGCCTATGTTGCGCGCGGACACATTGGGGAGTTTGCCGTCAAGGGCATGGACGTGATGGATATCTCGGATCCGACTAATCCGAAAATCATCAAGCGCTGGCGCATCGAAGACGAAGAACTCCACACCGGTCTCGGCGGCATGGACGTCAAGTACTTCAAGTGGGAAGGCCGCTACTATGTTGTTCAGTCAACCCAGTTCGGGCCCGGCCCGAACGCCAACCTTGGTGCGGTTGTATTTGACGTAACCGGGCTTCCCGACGCCTCGAAGTTCCGCGAGGTCGCGCGCATCGAATCAGACGAGTTTCCCGGCGGTTTCCACAACATCTTTATCTACAAGCACTCCAACGGTCGCGTCTACTTGTTCACCACAGTTAATGGTGGCCAGGCAAACGTGTACGACCTGGGTATGGTAGTGGCCGGTGAAGAAGACGCGGCACTCGTCTCGAACGTCCCGGTCCCGGCCGGAGCAACCGGCGCGCCGGCAGGTGCGGAGGAAATACTCGCATCGTCGCTGTTCTATCACGACCTCTACGTTGGCTTCCACCCGGGAACGGGCGAAGACCGCTTCTACGGTGGTGGCACGGGTGGCTACTACGTCTATGATGTGTCGGATGTCGAAAACCCCGTATTGCGCCACACGATGACAGGCATCAACGGTGTACAGTGGGGCCACACGTTTACACCAAGCCCGGACGGCCGCTATGCCGTAACCGAAACAGAATATCAGTACGCACCACTCCGCATCTTCGACATGCAGCCGGCGCTGGATGGCGAACGGACCAACATCAACCAGCCCATCTCGGCGTGGACAGCCAATTGGGAAAACCTGGCCCACAACCACGAAGTCCGCTGGCCGTACGTGTTTGTCTCGGGCTACCTGGACGGGCTCCAGATCTTCTCGCTGGAGGATCCGAAGAAACCGCAGACCGTCGGCTACTATGACACCTACACGGGTCCGAAGCTCGCAGAGGGCGAATTCGGGATGTACAATGGGGCGTTCGGGGTTGACGTTCGTAACGCGGACGGGCTGATCGTGATATCCGATATGTCGACTGGGTTCTGGACCTTCCGGATGGACGGATTTAACGGTTGGAATGGAGCGGACTGGGGCGTGCCAGACATTTCAAGCGCGCAGAAGTGGGAAGACGACGTGTCGGTGGCGTTCTAGAGGAAGTCAGCCGGTCGCGCCGTGAATATCCTCGTCCCAATCGACTTTTCGGATGCAACCCGAAAGGTCATCGATCTTGCCATGGAGCAGGCACGTGTGCAGAATGCCGCCGTCTGGATTCTGCATGTCGCCGCTCCGGACCCGGCCTTTGTCGGATTTGAGGCGGGCCCCGATGTCGTACGTAACCAGCGGGCAGAAACGCTTCGGGCCGAGCACCGGGAGTTGTCTGACATCGCGGCCGAGTTCAGATCCGCGGGAATCGAGGCCACTCCCCTGCTCGTGCAGGGTGAAACGGTAGCGACCATCATCGACCAGGCCGAACGGCATGGAGCCGGCCTGATCATCATGGCTTCGCACGGCCGCGGTCTTATGTATCAGCTTGTTGTTGGCAGCGTCAGCGAAGGCGTCCTGCATCAATCGCGGATTCCCGTATTAATCGTTCCCACGCGCGGATAATCCTGCATCTTCCGCGTGCCGGCCTCGTATGGCCACCTGTTGACGGGAACGCGGGGATCCAGTACACTGCGGCAGCGCAGTCCACAAAACCGCGACCCAAACGCGACCGCAACCGCAACCAACAAACGACCGGTCGCGAGCCACTCCACCACGCCAGGCACACTTATATGAAGCAACGGATACCGCTCCTGTTGGCAACCGCCGCCGTTATCATTTCGGCCCCGGCGGCTGCACAACCCAGCATCACAGGTGACGACTTCCTCAATATGAGAGGAAGGTCGCAAACCATCGTCGATGCAGACCTCTTTCCGAACACCATGACAGTAGACGTCGGTTCAGCCGGCGCCAACCAGACCTGGAACTTCTCGACGCTGTCGGTCACCGGTGAAACGGCCAGCCGACACTTCGTTGACCCAGCCAATACGCCGTTTGCCGGCGACTTTCCCGGCGCAAACTTTGCAACATTCTCGACCGTCAGTGACGGCGAAAGTTCGATCCAGTTCTACGGGTACAACTTCGTTGACAACTCGGGTCTCGTTGAACTCGGCTATGCCTTTGACTACGGCGACTCGACGCTCTCGTACGTTGAGCCAGACCCGGCAACAATCGACTTGCCGGTAGCGATGAACTCCTCGTGGGTTGACCTCGAGCGAGACACGTTGTCATTCGGCTCGTCGTCACTCATCAGTATTGACTCGACTATCAATGTCGTAGATGCCTGGGGAAACCTGTCGCTGCCATGGGGAAGCGTGGAGGTTCTGCGCCTTCGATCCGACGATGTGTACATATCAAATACGTACATCTCCGGGGTCCTCGCCACATCCGACACCACCCGTTCCATCTCATACGAGTGGGTTTCGCCCGAGTACTTCGTTGTACTCTCGATTGAAAGCACGGAAGGCGAGACCAATCCCAACTTCACGGAGGCGTCCTATATCCAGGTGGTGACGGCCATCACAACCGACATCGACGACTCTGATGCGCGTGACGGATCGGTGCCGCTGAGAGCCCTTTATCCCAATCCGTTCAGCGACCAACTGTCAATCGACATCGACGTTGCCCATCGTGCCGTGGATCTCGCGGTGTATGATGTACTTGGACGACGGGTTCGATCTCTCCCGACCAGCAGTAGCGGAGCGCAGCGCGTAACGTGGGACGGTCGTACGGAAGACGGTGCAAAGGCAGCCGCCGGCATCTATTTGATCAGACTCCAGGCAGACAACCAGGTGGTGACCCGACAGGTGGTCCTCGCACGCTAAGCAGGTGAATGAATGGCGCGACGGGTTCTCAGTGTATTCGCCGGATTGCTGGCGGGGTTCTTCGTCGTTGCCATCGTAGAAGCATTGAACAGCAGGCTGCACCCCTGGCCCGCCGACCTCGACAAGTCTGATCTCGAAGCAATTCGTTTGCACATCGCGTCGCTGCCCGCCGCTGCTTTTGCAGTCGTGTGGCTGGCGCACGCGCTGGGAGCGCTTGTTGCCGGGTTTGTGTGTGTCGCGATCTCACGCGCCATGTGGCGCGTCGGCCCGATCGTGCTGGGGGTGCTGCTTCTGTCAGCCGGGGTGACAAACCTGGTCATGATTCCCCACCCGTGGGCCTTTACCGTTGCGGATGTCCTGGTCTACATCCCTGCTGCCCTCTTTGGCGGCGCGCTTGCGACCCGGCTGCCCGCAAATCGAAACGAGGTTGAGTCGTGAACCAATCACAACGGAGTTGAGTCGTGAGCCTGCGGATGTACAGCGACATCGCGCCGTGGTGGCATTTGTTGTCACATCCCGATGACTACGCCGAAGAGGCCGCGACCTTTACCCGGGTGCTGCAGGACGCGCTGCCTGACGGTCCCGTCGCTGCGATACTCGAACTCGGCAGTGGCGGCGGAAATAATGCGTCACACATGAAAGCGTCGTTCCGGATGACGCTTACAGACGTTTCCGCTGAGATGCTTGCCGCCAGCGCCAGTATCAATCCCGACTGTGAGCACCACGTGGGTGACATGCGTTCCCTTCGGCTCGACAGACAATTCGACGGTGTGTTTGTACACGACGCTGTGTCTTATATGCGTACAGCCGACGACCTCGCGGCAGCGATGGAGACAGCGTTTGTCCACCTGCGACCGGGTGGTGTGGCGTTGTTTGTACCCGACGAACTCGCCGACGACTACGAGCCCTCAACGTCACATGGCGGTCACGATGGTACGGATGGACGCAGCCTTCGCTACCTCGAGTGGAACTACCGTATCGCCGAAACACAGACTGCGACCGAGTACGTGTACGTTCTGCGCAGCCCAGATGGGTCTACGTCCGTTGTGCCCGACCACCACGAACTTGGATTGTTTCCGGGTTCAACCTGGCTGAGGCTGCTATCCGACACCGGTTTTGTCGCTGACATGGTGCCGTTTACACTGTCAGATGTCGACGGACCGCTGACGATGTTCGTAGCACGAAAACCGAATTAGCGGCCCTCCGCAACCAAGAAGACAGTCGCACGATGAGCGCATCAGACGGGCCAACTGCAAACCCGCTGGAACTTGAAAACAGGCGGCTGCGGCGTGCCGTCGACGAACTGTCGGTGCTCAATGAACTCGCCGTTGCAATCGGTGGCGAGCGGGACACCGAGCGCATCATGCGACGCATCGTGTCGCGAGCGATCGCAACCGTCGCGTGCGAGCAGGGGGTTATCACCCTGATCGACGACACGCAGGCAGACCCGATGGCGACCCTCGTGCGGACGGTATCTGACTCGCACGAGCACACTGCCCTTCGCCCTATCGATTCGCTGATTGGGTGGATGCAGATCAATCGCAAAGCGATTGTCATCAACGACCCGCGGCAGGACGAACGCTTTACCGGTGCCCGATGGAATCCGGCCACCCGATCACTGTGCGCGGTTCCGCTGCTGGTGCAGGGGCGTCTGGTCGGCATTCTCACAGTCTACAACAAGAAGGATTCCAGCGGCTTTGAGGACAACGACAAGCGATTACTGAGCATCCTCGCCGCGCAGTCTGCCCAGGTGCTGGAGGCCGCGCGCCTGTACGAAAGCGAAAAAGAGCTGGTCGAGCTGCACAACCAGATGGACATTGCGCGGATGATCCAGAACCGGTTGTTGCCTGAAAAACCGCCGGCGGTCGAAGGTTTTGACATCGCCGGATTCAGTCGACCCGCCCAGTCGGTTGGTGGAGACTTCTACAACGCCGTGGTGGTATCCCGCTACAGCACGTATGTGTGGGTTGGCGACGTGTCGGGCAAGGGACTGCCGGCTTCACTCACCATGGCAAACACGCAGGCCGTCCTGCACAGTCACGCGGAAGCAGGTCGATCGGTTGCTGAGTGCGCCTCCATCGCAAACAACCTGCTCCATACGTATACGCCCCGAAGCACGTTCGTCACGCTTGCGATTGCTGAGATGCGCAGCGATGGACTCATCCGCCTCTGCAATGCCGGGCACGTCAAGCCCTTTATCGTTCGAGCAAACGGTACGCGTGAGATCATATCCGAAAGCGACCTGGTTCTCGGGGTGGTGCGGGAGCGACAGTACCACACCGCCGAGGCGTCGCTACACCCCGGCGACACGCTCGTCCTGTACTCCGACGGCGTAACCGAGGCACTCGACAGCGAGCGTACGCTCCTTGGCGACGACGTCCCGATGCAAGTGGCGACGGATCACCGGCAAGGCACAGCCGAGAATCTTGTGTCCCGCCTGGTTGAATGCGTGGATAGCCATGCCGGAAGCGCGGAGCAGGCCGACGACATTACGGTTCTTGTTGCCAAGCGACTTGCCTAGTCGCGGGATTCGTACAGGTCGTGTTGCAGTCGACGTGTGATGCGGTCGGCTGCGTAATCAGCGAGCTGCTCAAGTGCAGCCGCAAGTTCGTCCACCGACAGGTTTGCCAGGGCGTTCGCCGACAACACGTTCCGAATTGCCGGATGTGGCCCAAGAATCGCCGGCGATATCGGCTCACGCTCCTCGAAGCCGGTCTCCCAGATCAGGCGCCCAGCACGACGGTCAACCAATTGCGCGTGCGCCTTGATCTTGAAGAAGGCGTTCGCGTCCCACGACTTCGCATCAATACCGTATTCGCGGATATTCACGTCGAGCAGATAGTCAGACTGACCGATCGTGCCGACGGGCTCAGCGTTCAGGTAGATGGCGGATTGGTGCAGAATCCGATCGTACAAAATTTCGGACACGTCGACCAGTTGCATGGCCGAGTCCATCCGCTGCTGCGCCTTCTCGGCTTCGGCACGCTTCACGAGGCTTGATCCCAGCTTCAGTACCGACCGCAGCGGACGCTCACCGTCGATGAAGTAGAAATCTCCCGTCTCGACCTCCGGCATGCCACGGAATACGGTGTTTACGGCCAGCGTACGCTCGGAGAAATTGTATTCAGCAAGCCGATTTGTGCTGCGGCAACCCGCTCCAGCGAAGATTACCACGGTCATAGCCGCGAGCAAAGGCCTGCCAGGCCAAATAGTTCTCCGACAGGGGCAAATCACAGGCCAGCTTGCGGGTGCGTTCGCGCAGCACTTCGGCCATGTCGCCTTCCGGTCCCGCCAGTGCCTCATATTGCGCAGGCGGAATGCCCAGGCCGAACAGCGAAG
>JAUIJQ010000170.1 GCA_030431165.1 Rhodothermia bacterium
TGCCGACGACCATGCCTCACGCGTCTCTCGGCAGTACGCTCGAAATGCTGAGCGAACTGGACAGACGCATTGAGTCGGTACCCGAGGTACTCTTTGCCGTCGGTAAACTAGGTCGAGCTGAAACCGCCCTCGACCCGGCGCCGGTATCGATGATCGAAACCATCATCGAACTGCAACCCGAGTGGCGAATCGGTGAAAATGGTCAACGACTGCGTTTCGCTGTTGATGACGAGGGTGATTTCGTTCGTGACGACGAAGGCAATCTGGTAGCGGACCGCCGCGGAAAACCCTTCCGAAACTGGCGTGACCAGATCGTTGTCGTCAAAGACATCTGGGACGAAATTGCTGCACGTGCCGATGTTGTCGGCCTCACCGCGGCTCCACTGCTGCAGCCAATCAGCGCACGCATCGTCATGCTGCAGTCGGGAATCCGAGCCCCGATGGCAGTTCGCCTGCAGGGGGACCGGATTGAAGATCTTGAGCAGATCTCCCTCGAGATCGAGAACATCCTTCGTGAGCACCCGATGGTCGTAGCCGACGCAGTGAGCGCAGACCGGCCCGTCGGCAAACCATACATCGAGATTCACCCAAGGCCGAACGATCTGAACCAGTTCGGATTGAGCGCAGCCGCCGTCCACCGCACCATCCAAACCGCAGTCGGCGGTCGCCGGCTTGGGGACACGATCGACGGACGCGATCGCTACGACATTACGATGCGGTACCCGCGTACTCTGCGCGACGACCCGAACAGCATCGCTGAGATCCTGATCGACACACCGAATGGGACGCCAGTCCGACTCAGCGATGTGGCTGACATTGAGTTCGTTCGCGGCCCGCAGATGTTGCGTTCAGAAGACGGTCGTCTGACGACATTTGTCATGTTCGATCGCCGCGAAGGCACCGGCGACGGCGAAGTCATTGCCTCGGTGTCTGAGACCCTTGATCAGGCCGCCCGCGACGGCAGCCTGCAGGTGCTTCCCGGCGTCAGCTGGTCCTTTGCCGGCTCCTGGGAGAACACAGAGAGGGCGAACAAGCGCCTGTCACTGCTGGTACCGATGGTCCTCCTCACGATCTTCATGGTTCTCTATCTGCAGTTTCGCTCAGTGATCAGCGCGCTGATCGTATTCAGTGGCATCATCGTCGCACTCTCAGGCGGCTTCATGTTCATCTGGCTATGCGCTGACCCGGACTTCATGAGCTGGTCTGCCTTCGGCACACCAATTCGCGAGATATTCAACTTACAGCCCACGAATCTGAGCGTCGCTGTGTGGGTTGGCTTTATCGCCCTTTTCGGGGTCGCGACAGACGATGGGGTCGTCATGTCGGAGTGTCTGCGACGTGAATTCGTCGAAGATCCGCAAAGCCTCCCAGACATCACAGACAAGATCGTAAGGGCCGGCAACCGGCGAATTCGCGCCTGCCTGATGACAACTGCCACGACATTGCTCGCGCTGCTGCCCGTCATGACCAGTCAGGGCACCGGCGCTGACGTGATGCGCCCGATGGCGCTGCCGATCCTCGGCGGCATGTCCATCGAATTGATCACGCTCTTTGTTGTCCCGACCCTCACCTCGATCAGCGAAGAGATCAAATTCAGAATTCGCCACGCCGGACAAACACCGGCAGTGGCGACAAACAAGGGTAGCGGACGGTCCGCTGCCGAAACACAAGGAGAAGAAGGATGAGAAATGGAAACGGAATGAAGATCAAAGCAATCGTAGCAACCCTCGCGTTGGTGTTCTTCGCCACCGCATGCGGGAGGAGCGAAGCCGCGTCGGAAGCGGCGACGGCTGAGCAGCCTGTCGCTGACAACAGCGCAACAGGTGAGGCCGGCGGTGATGAGCACGCCGGGATGGACCACGCGGCGCACGGCGACATGGACCACGCGGCGCACGGCGACATGGACCACGCGGCGCACGGCGACATGGACCACGCGGCGCACGGCGACATGGCACAGGCTGCCGCAGACTCACAACCCACCGCCGGGTCGCAGCCCACGGCCGTTGATCCACACGCGGTGCACGACCACGCGGCGCACGAACATGGCGGAATGTACCACGTCCTGCGTACAGGCCAATACGATCCGGCTGACCTCGTTGCCCAGCCCGGCGCAGCGATCGGAGACCTGACGCAATGCCCGGTATCCAGCGAAGTGTTTCGGGTCACCGAAGACGCCCCCTTTGTCGATCACGAAGGGCAGAACGTGTACTTCTGCTGCCCGCGGTGCATTCGCACATTTCAGCGAAGTCCCGAGCAGCACCTAAACCCGGGCGGAACGGCGGAGGACTGAGCCCTCTCCGGAACCAGCTCCGGCGCAACGCACGCAGCGCCGGGGTTACAGTTTGAACGCAGCGCTCCTATCGCAGACGAAGCCTCGCAGTACGCAACCCCACGCAAATGGGTATAGCATGGACCATACGCGCAAACACGACAACGACAGCCACGGAGAACCCGCTCCTGTTGGGAAATCCGGCACGCGGGATCCTGTCTGCAACATGTCGGTTCAACCCACGGCGGAGCACCGGCACAAACACGAGGGACAAACGTATCTCTTCTGTTCTTCCCGGTGCATGGAGAAGTTCGTCGCAGCGCCGAAGCGATACCTCACGAGCAGAGAAGATGCGCGTGAAGCAGCTGCTGATCCCGAGCTCGCAGGTGCGATCTATACCTGTCCGATGCATCCGGAGGTCGAGCAGATCGGGCCCGGCGATTGCCCGAAGTGCGGTATGGCGCTGGAGCCACGCACCGTGTCGATTGACGACGACGAGGACAACCCGGAGCTGCGCGACATGACTCGCCGCTTCTGGTTCGCTGCGGTGCTCTCGATGCCACTGCTCGCTATCGTGATGCTCGACATGCTCCCGAGCCGACCGATTTCGAGCCTGCTCCCGGGTCGCACCCGCGCGTTTGTCGAGCTCGCCCTTGCGACCCCGGTATGCCTCTGGTCCGCGTGGCCCTTCTACGTTCGCGCCCTTCGCTCGGTGAAGAACGCGAGTCTCAATATGTTCACGCTCATCGGGCTCGGTGTCAGTGTGGCCTATGCGTACAGCGTGGTCGCGATTCTTGCGCCGGGATTTTTTCCGGATTCATTTCGCGCGCACGGCGGTGAGGTCGCGGTATACTTCGAGGCAGCCGCTGTCATCGTTACGCTGATCCTCCTCGGCCAGGTCCTCGAGCTGAAGGCGCGTAGCCAAACAAACGCAGCCGTAAGAAAGCTGCTTGGCATGGCCGCGAAGTCCGCCCGTCGAATTCGCGACGACGGCAGCGAAGAGGATGTACCGCTTGAGCACGTGCACGAAGGGGACCGGCTCCGCGTGCGGCCCGGAGAGAAGGTTCCAGTTGATGGTGAGGTCCTTGAAGGCACAAGCCACGTCGATGAGTCGATGGTTACCGGCGAGCCCATTCCTGTCCAGAAGTCGGCCGGTGACAATGTCATCGGCGCGACTGTCAATGGGACCGGCGGGCTCGTGATGCGCGCCGACAAGGTGGGCGCCGACACGCTACTCTCTCGAATCGTCACGATGGTGGCTGACGCGCAGCGCAGCCGCGCTCCGATTCAGCGACTCGCCGATGTAGTTGCCTCCTACTTCGTGCCCGCCGTAATTCTGGTCGCGATCGCGACCTTCGTTGTGTGGGCAGTCTTCGGACCGGACCCGGCAATGGCCTATGCCCTGATCAACTCTGTCGCGGTGTTGATTATCGCCTGTCCCTGTGCGCTGGGCCTGGCGACACCGATGTCGATCATGGTCGCGACGGGAAAAGGTGCATCGTATGGTGTGCTTTTCAAGAACGCCGAGGCGATCGAAGTGCTGCGCAAAGTAGATACTCTGGTCGTGGACAAGACCGGAACGCTCACCGAAGGGCGGCCTGCACTGGTTAGCGTTGAGACCGCTGCAGGCGTCGATGAAGCGCTGTTGTTGCGCCTCTCGGCTTCGCTGGAAATCGGCAGCGAACACCCACTCGCTGAGGCGATTGTGCGCGGCGCTGAAGCACGCGGCCACGAGCTGCCGAGCGCGAGCGATTTTATGTCAGTCACGGGCAAAGGAGTCCGCGGGACCGTCGAGGGGCACGATGTAGCGCTCGGCAACGTTGCGATGATGACAGAGGTTTCCGTTGACCCACAGCCGATTCAAGCGCGCGCTGAAGCGTTGCGGGCCGAGGGACAGACGGTGATGTTTGTGGCGATCGATGGTGCCCTCGCCGGCATCATCGGTGTGGCCGACCCGATCAAAGATAGTACTCCCGAGGCCATCGCCCTACTGCACGCTGAGGGACTGCGATTGGTGATGCTGACAGGAGACAGTGAGACCACCGCGCGCGCGGTTGCGGCGAAACTGGGTATCGACGAAGTGATTGCCGGGGTCCTGCCGGAGCAGAAGGCCGCAAAGGTGCGCTCGTTGCAGTCTGAGGGCCACGTGGTCGCAATGGCGGGTGACGGAATCAACGACGCGCCGGCGTTGGCTCTCGCCGACGTGGGCATCGCGATGGGCACCGGTACGGACGTCGCGATGGAGAGCGCGGGCGTAACACTGGTGAAGGGTGACCTTCGAGGGATTGTGCGCGCCCGCAAGCTCTCACGCCAGACGATGGCGAATATTCGGCAGAATCTCTTCTTCGCATTTGCATACAACAGCGCAGGCGTACCCATCGCCGCTGGCGTCCTCTACCCCGTCTTCGGCGTCCTGCTTTCGCCGATGCTCGCCGCCGCCGCGATGAGCTTCAGCTCGCTGTCAGTCATCGGAAACGCACTGCGACTGCGAAGAGCAAAGATATGATCTTGTTCCCTACTATCACTCGATTGCGGCACACCGAATGGAGTGACATGCCCGGCGCTCAGGACATGCCGAACAGCGGCCGCGCTCGCAGTAATCACATCATTCTTCTGTCGGTGTTGACCGGATTCGCATTGAGCATCGCTGCCAGCTGTCGTGCAAATAAGAGCGCCGGCGGCGACGAGTATGTTCAAACTACGGCGGAGCTCGCCGAGGAAATTCCCCCGCCGCAGGACCTTCTCCGCACGCAATACGAAGCGGAGCTCGCGGAGGCGTATCCGAGCGACGCGCTGCCCGCTACCGCTACGCGGAGTTTTGAGCTGAGAGCGGCTCCCACAACAATTCCACGCGACGACGGCCCGCCCCTTGAGGTGTGGGCCTACAATGGCCAGGTGCCAGGCCCTGTACTGCGAGTCCGCCTCGGCGAAGAATTGCAGGTGAGGCTAATCAACGAGCTGCCGCAGCCAACAACAATTCACTGGCACGGTGTCCGCGTTCCAAACGCCATGGACGGTGTTCCGGGTGTGACGCAGGACCCGGTGCAACCGGGAGAGTCGTTCACATACACCTTTGTGCCGAAGGACGCGGGCACCTTCTGGTTTCATCCACATGTGCGCGGCGCCGAGCAGGTTGAACGAGGCCTGTATGGTGTACTGATCGTCGAGGATGCGACGCCTCTGCCCTACAGTCGCGAAGAGGTGTGGGTGCTAGATGACTGGCGTCTTGGCAATGACGGTCTAATCGACCCGCATTTCGTCACTCGACACGACCTCGCGCACGATGGCCGGTGGGGCCAACGCATTACCGTGAATGGCGAAACAGAGCTGCGAGTTCCCGCGAGCCCGGGCGAACGGATCCGGCTCCGGCTAGCCAACACCTCAAATGGCCGTGTGTACTCCCTTGACTTCGGCGCGCTCGCGCCGAGCGTGATTGCGGTAGACGGTATGTACACCGGCGGCCCGCTGCCCATGACTGGTTTCGACCTGGCACCGGGAAACCGCCTGGATCTCGACATCACCGTGCCACTCGGGTCCGAAGGGTTCAGTTATCAAATCGTAGACCGTTTCACCCGCCGACCTCACGTTGTTGCGCGGATCCAGGTCAGCGGCACTCCTATAGAAACACCAGCGTTTGATTCCCCCACAAACCCAAACATGCCCGTATGGGAAGGCGCACCGGACCAGCCCCTCGACGTCACATGGGTTCTCAACGCGAGGCGTGGCGGTGAGCGCGGGATCGAGTGGACAATCAACGACAGAGTGTGGTCCGAACACGAGCCAACCGAGCTGGAAGCCGGCCGGTGGACAAGGCTGCAGTTTCGAAACGACTCGGCACGTCTTCATCCGATGCATATGCATGGGCAGTTCTTCAAAGTTATCGCACGCAACGGCGAACCCGTCGATGAACCCTACTTCCGTGACACGGTGCTACTCCGTCGTCGCGAGTCGGTTGACGTCGCCATGGTTCCCCTGGATTGGGGGCGCTGGCTGATGCATTGTCACATTTTGGAGCATGCCGATTCCGGCATGGTCACCGAGATTGTAGTTGGCGAATGATTCGGCGCTACAATCGACACGCCCCGACGACTTCCCGTGGGCCGCACAGAAAGTGACCGTGGGGCGTCGTGCCTTTCAGCGGAACACCCCAATTCCTGACAGCCGTCTGCGTCCCAACCCAGGTCAGGCCCAGCAGGTCAGATCAGCAAGCACATCGTCGTAGGGACCCACCTTCGCAGCTCGAATACGTACCCCAGTGGCGAAACGACCGGCACGCGTGATCGGAAACTTCACCGTGTAGTGAAAGACACCGTCACTGAGGCGTGAGTCCAACTCCAGCCCGATGGTCTCTGCGTCGCGAAGCTCGCCGTACCTGCCGCTCCGTCCGTATACGAACTCTGCGTGAACGTCCTCGGGCGCCAGCGGCCCCAGGCGAACATTCAAGCTCACGCGCACCTCGTCACCAATCTTGAGTGAATCGGTTTGCGCATGCTCCACCGAAACAACTTCGAGCTCGGGGAATCCTTCACGAATTCGCTGATGACGTTCCGCCACTTCGCGGGAACCTGCGTGATCGTTCGCGCTGAGATCGGCGGCCGCTGT
>JAUIJQ010000171.1 GCA_030431165.1 Rhodothermia bacterium
AGCGCAGCCGCAATGACAACGAGCACTTTCACGTCCACGGCCGCCTGGGCCTCCCTGCCGCGCAGACACCGCGTCAGGATCATGCCAAGCGCCGCCGAAAAAGCAGCCGTAACAAGTGGCAACCACTTGAGCGCTGCTGAGACAACCATCGCCAGCATGATCAACAGGGACAACGGTGCTTTGCCGCTCTCCTGCACCCGCTGTGAGCCGCGGATGCGCGAAACGAGATAAAACTCATCGCGGTTGCTGCCCCATCGCCGCAGGAACTCGTCGTTGGCCTCCACAACTAGAAGGTCGCCAGGCTCTACCGTGGTTGTACCGAGCGATCCATGCAGCATCTCTGCCTGGCGCCCGATAGCGACGACCACCCCGCCAAAGGCCTCCCGAAAAGCATTTTCCTTCAACGTTGCACCGACGAGCCTGGACGACGGTGCTACGACCGCCTCAAACAACGGCGAGCGATGAACCGTGTCGTCAGACACAGATGGAATCGTTGTCTCGAGCCCGTCACGTTCGAGCAGCCTGGCAAGCGCCTCCTTTGTACCGGTAAAGTGCAGTACGTCTCCGGCCGCCAGTGTCATGTCGGGCCGCGCCGGCTCTGTGTTACCGTGGCGATCAATGCGAACCAGATACGCGTCACCAAGTGCCCGGAGATCTGCCTCCTCAACGGACTTGCCAACAAGCGCAGCACCCGAAGCCACGCGCAATTCGAAGAAGTAGTCGCCGCGTACCGATTCGTCGCCAAACTCCGT
Organism: Rhodothermia bacterium; assembly: GCA_030431165.1. Classification (GTDB taxonomy): domain Bacteria; phylum Bacteroidota; class Rhodothermia; order Rhodothermales; family JABDKH01; genus JANQRN01. Next base: position 753 of record JAUIJQ010000171.1, read on the forward strand.
AACCCGGCCTTCGGGCAGCAGACGATGTCCGCCGAGTACAAAGAAAAGTGTGACGGCAAGCGCAGCGGGAAGCCCGATCCATGTGAGATCAAACATCGCAAGCGGCGGCAACCCGTGCGCTTCAAGCAAACCCGAAACCACGATGTTTGTACTCGTGCCGAGCAGCGTTATCAGACCGCCAATGATCGCGGCGTACGAAAGCGGAATAAGCGTCTTTGCGGCAGAAATACCGAGTCGGTCACTCCACGCCTGCACGCGCGGAATGAGCATGGCCACAACCGGCGTGTTGTTCAGAAACGCGGATAGCCCGGCCGTCGTCAACATGAACGAGGGCAGCGCCCTGACAGGTGAAGACGAACGCGGAAACAGCACGCGGTCGAGAAAGCGAAGCGCATCCGTGCGATGTACGGCCTCGGCCACCACAAAAAGCGCCGCAACAGTAAGAACCGCCGGATTGGAGAATCCGGCAAAGGCTTCAGCGGGTGACACCACGCCGGCCAGCAGTACGACGCCCAGGCCGCCGAGTAGTACATAGTCCGTGCGTGCGAGGTCTCGCGCGAGTGCAACGACCATCGCCGCAATGGTCAGCAGTGTCACCCACGCGTGGAGGGACAAGCCGCCGAGCATCAGGTCGTCGAGGCCAGACACGGCGATCAGGTCACGATCTGCCGCTCACGCAGGACACGCAGCAGCCGCTCGACGCTTTCGTCAACACTTATCTCGTCACTTCGAATCGTGACCTCGGGCTCGGTCGGAGGTTCGTAAGGCGCTGTGAAGCCAGTGAAGTTGGTAATCGTACCGGCTTTCACCTTTGCGTACAGTCCCTTTGGATCACGTTCTTCACACACGGCCGGGTCGCAGTCGACATGCACCTCCACAAACCGTCCATCCGGAATAAGCGATCGGACAAACGCGCGATCTTTCTCATACGGTGAGATGAACGTGCACAGCACAATTCCCCCCTGCTCGAAGAACAGGCGCGTTACCTCGCCGACCCGACGAATATTCTCAGCGCGGTCTTCCGGCGAGAACCCGAGGTCGCCAGAAAGCCCGTGCCTGACGTAGTCGCCGTCGAGCAGCATGGTTTGACATCCGGCGTCGAACAACCGACGCTCGAGGTCGCGGGCAATTGTTGTTTTTCCGGATCCGGACAGCCCGGTGAACCACAGAACAGCAGCGCCATGCTCATTGCGCGCTTCCCGTTCTTCGCGGCTGATGTTCAGTCCCTCCCACACAACGTGGGGCGACTTCATGTCTTTGCGCGTATCCTCGCCGACGGCAGGCACATTCTTCGCAACACCCCTGATCATACCCGCACCCACCGTCGTATTGGTGTCTGGGTCAATCAGAATAAAGCAGCCGGTATGACGGTTGATCCGATACGGGTCTACAAAGACAGGCTCCGACGTCACGATCTCGACACGACCGATGTCGTTCAGACCAAAGGTGTCAGCGGACTGTCGGTGCAGCGTGTCCACATCGGTGCGATAGATGATCTTGGACACAAACGCCTGGACCGTATGCGTTGTGTGCGTGAGCATGTACAGCTTGTTCGGCCGCAACTCATCCTCGCTCATCCAGCAAATATCCGCATCAAGGGCGCTGGTAACAGTGGGGATATTCCGTGAACGCACCAGCATGTCGCCGCGAGAAATGTCGATCTCATCCTCTATCGTAACCGCGATGGCATCGCCGGGACCCGCCTGCTCTGTGTCCTCGTCAAATGCGACGATCGACTTCACACGCGAAGTCTTCCTTGAAGGCAGCACCGTCACGTCATCGCCGACGCGAATCGTGCCTGAAGCGACTTCGCCGGCAAACCCTCTGAAGTCCTGGTTCGGCCGCAGGACGTACTGCACCGGGAACCGGAAGTCGATGACATTTCGATCAGCCCCGACCTTGACGGTCTCGAGGTGATGCAGGAGCGTAGGGCCGTCATACCAGGCCATCGCCTCGCTCTTGGAAACTACGTTGTCACCTTTCAGGGCCGAGATAGGAATAAACACCACGTTCTCGACGTCGAGGCGATGGACAAACTCAGAGTATTCCCGAACGAGTTCATCAAACCGCGCCTGGCTGTAGTCGACAAGATCCATCTTGTTGATGGCCACGATCACGTGCGGGATCTGCAGGAGTGACGCAATGAACCCGTGCCTGCGCGACTGTGTCAGAACGCCGTTTCGGGCGTCGATGAGTACAACAGCCAACTCAGCCGTTGATGCACCGGTAACCATGTTCCGGGTGTACTGCTCGTGTCCCGGCGTGTCAGCGATGATGAACTTGCGACGCGGCGTAGCGAAGTAACGATAAGCGACGTCAATGGTAATCCCCTGCTCGCGCTCAGCACGCAGGCCGTCGGTAAGTAGCGCAAGGTTTACTTCGCCGTCTCCGCCATGCAGACGGCTGCTTCTTTTGATCGCCTCGTACTGATCCTCGAAAATTGACTTCGAGTCGTAGAGCAGTCTCCCGATGAGGGTACTCTTTCCGTCATCTACGCTGCCGGCAGTGCTGAATCGAAGCAGGTCCATGAATCGTTGGGCGTATCGTGTGGTCAGCCGGGGAGGCGTTGAAAACCAGTTGTGTGATTCGATGTCCTAGAAGTACCCGCGGCGCTTGCGGTCTTCCATGGCGGCTTCTGATCGTTGATCGTCAGCACGGCCGCCCCGTTCGGTGACGCGTGCCGTTGACACTTCTTCGATGATATCGTCGATGGTCTGAGCATTTGACTCAACAGCACCCGTACAGGTCATATCCCCAACCGTCCGGAATCGGATTACCCGTTCTTCGTACGACTCGTCGTTCATCAACTCGATATAGTCAGACCGGGCCAGCAACACCCCATCGCGGTCGACCACTTCGCGCGTATGCGAGAAGTACACACTCGGGATATCGATGCCGGCCTGCGCGATGTACTGCCAGATGTCGAGCTCCGTCCAGTTTGAAATCGGAAAGACACGGAAGTGCTCGCCGACACCTTTCCGGCCGTTGTACAGGCTCCACAATTCGGGCCGCTGATTCTTCGGATCCCATTGTCCAAATCGATCCCGGTGCGAAAAGAACCGTTCTTTGGCCCGGGCTTTTTCTTCATCCCGCCTGGCCCCGCCGAGCGCTGCATCGAACTTGAACTCGGCAAGTGCATCGAGCAGCGTCACTATCTGAAGCGAGTTGCGCGACGCGTTCGGTCCCGTCTCCTCCTTCACACGACCCGAGTCGATAGAATCCTGCACCAGTCGCACGATCAGCTCGGCGTTGATATCCTGAACAAGATTGTCCCTGAAGGCCAGGGCCTCAGGAAAGTTGTGTCCCGTGTCGACGTGCAGGAGAGGGAATGGTATCGGCGCCGGATAAAACGCTTTCCTTGCGAGGTGGACCATCACAATCGAGTCCTTCCCGCCAGAGAACATCAGCACGGGCCGCTCAAATTGCGACGCAACCTCGCGCATTACGTAGATCCCTTCTGCCTCGAGCATCCGAAGATGGGCGCTCAGCTTTCTGGTCTTGATGGCCTCAGCCAATTGTCAGCCTCTCTAGGTTCAATAGTCAGACTTGCCTGACCTGCAGCGCGCGCGGCGCTACTCAACTTCTGCTGCTACCGCGAGTTCTTCTTTGAAAAACTCCGTCGTACGCCGCAGGCCTTCCGCACGAGAAACGACGGGCGACCATCCGAGTTTTTCTTTCGCTTTTGTGATGTTGGGCTGCCGAACCTGCGGGTCGTCTTTGGGCAACGGCTTGAAGGACACCGACGAGTTCGTCCCGGTCAAAGCAACGATCTCCTGTGCAAATTCGAGAATGGATGTTTCGTCAGGATTACCGATGTTCACCGGCTCGTTCTCTTCAGACAACAGCAGTCGGTACACGCCTTCAACGAGGTCATCGATGTACTGGAAACTCCTGGTCTGACTTCCATCTCCGTATACGGTAATGTCCTCGCCGCGCAGCGCCTGGTTGATGAAGTTTGACACTACGCGTCCGTCGCTAGCGCGCATCCTCGGCCCATACGTGTTGAAGATGCGGACGATGCGCGTCTCGACACCGTGGTATCGTTGATACGCCATCGTCATCGCTTCGGCGAAACGCTTTGCCTCGTCATACACACCGCGTACCCCAATCGGGTTGACGTTGCCCCAGTAGGACTCTGACTGCGGATGCTGCAGGGGGTCCCCGTAGACTTCACTCGTCGAGGCGAGCAGGAAGCGCGCGCCCTTGTTTTTCGCGAGTCCGAGCGTCTTGTGGGTACCCAGCGCACCAACCTTCAGCGTTTGAATCGGTAGCTGCAGGTAGTCAATCGGCGAAGCCGGGCTGGCGAAGTGCAGAATGTAGTCCAGCTCGCCGGGCACGTACACGTAGTTTGTGACGTCGTGCTGAATGAACTGGAAACGATCGTTTCCGATCAGGTGGGCGATATTATCCGGTCGCCCGGTTACGAAGTTGTCCATGCAGATCACGTCGTGACCTTCATGGATCAATCGGTCACAAAGGTGTGATCCGATGAAGCCGGCACCGCCGGTAACTAGTGTTCTCGGCATCGTTAGCCTCGCCCGTTGGTCATGACGGCGGCCTCTGCCGGCTGCACCGGATAAGGACGACCAATACTGTAATACTCAAATCCCAGCGAGGCCATGCGCGCCGGGTCGTAGAGGTTGCGCCCGTCAAACACGAGCGGCTCATTCAGGGACGCCTTCATGCGGTCGAAGTCCGGCTCGCGGAACTCATTCCACTCCGTGCAGATCGCGAGCGCGTCAGCGCCTTTTGCGGCCGAGAACTCGTCTTTGCAGTAGGCAACGATATCGCCGAGGACCGCGCGAGTCGTCTCCATGGCTTCGGGGTCAAACACCTTGACCTCGGCGCCGGCCTCAACCAATCGCCTGATTACGATGTGCGCCGGTGCCTCGCGAACGTCATCGGTGTTGGCTTTGAACGCCAGGCCCCACACGCCGATCGTCTTTCCTTTGAGCGAACCGCCGAAGTGCTCAACGATCTGATCACCCATGCGCTGCCGCTGCCGATCGTTGACATCGAGGACCGAAGTCAGGATCTCGAACGTGTAGCCAAACTGCTTCGCCGTACGATGCAGCGCCTGTACGTCTTTGGGGAAGCAGCTACCGCCAAATCCAATTCCAGGATACAGGAACTGCTTTCCGATTCGTGAATCAAGCCCGATGCCACGCCTGATGTGATCTACGTTTGCGCCGACGCGATCACACACGTTGGCGATTTCGTTCATGAACGTGATCTTCGTGGCGAGCATGGCATTCGCCGCGTACTTCGTCATTTCAGAAGAACGCTCGTCCATGATCAGAATCGGATTACCCTGCCGCACAAACGGTTTGTACAGCCGCGTCATGATTTCCGAGGCGCGCTCACTCGAGGACCCGATCACCACACGCTCCGGCTTCATGAAGTCATCAACCGCGACGCCTTCACGAAGGAATTCCGGATTAGACACCACGTCGAATTGCTCCGACCGCACGAGCCCGGCATCCTCGAGCCTCGCCGAGACCTTGTCGGCCGTACCAACCGGCACCGTGCTCTTGTTCACAATAACACGGTACGGAATCGCCTCGTCCTTCATGATCCGACCGATGTCGCCGGCTACGCCGAGAACGTAGGACAGATCAGCCGATCCGTCTTCACCCGGAGGTGTCGGCAAAGCAAGGAATATCACCTCACACCGACGCACGGCTTCGGCCAGGTCGGTGGTAAACCGGAGGCGGTCTTCGCGAAGATTCCGCTCGAAGAAAACCTCGAGCCCCGGCTCAAAGATTGTCAGTTCACCGGCGCTCAGTTTTTCGACCTTGGACTCGTCGATATCGACACACGTCACGTGGTTGCCCATTTCTGAGAAACACGTGCCCGAAACGAGACCGACATATCCGGTCCCAACGATTCCAACCTTCATGGATTCAGTGCGTTTTCTTCGTTTTCTAAGTTTTCTGGCCGAATTGCTTCGCGATCATGCGATCTCTGCGAAGCCTGACGCTCCCACAATGAGACGCGATCGGCCAGCCAATTCGACCTGCAAGCGCCGTGCCGCTCAGTTTGCGAGGCGCTCAACAGCCAGTGCCACCGAGGCCACCGCAGCAACAACC
>JAUIJQ010000172.1 GCA_030431165.1 Rhodothermia bacterium
AGGGCAAGGTGGGCGTCGTACGCGAAGCCATGAACGAGGGACGCACCGTTGCCATGATCGGAGACGGCATCAACGATGCTCCTGCGCTTGCTGAGGCGGACGTTGGTATTGCGATGGGATCGGGGACGGACGTAGCCATCAGCGCCTCAGATATAACACTTGTACGCAGCGACCTCCGGGCTGTTGATGAGGCCATTGCGTTGTCGCGGCGAACAATGCGCGTTGTGAAACAGAACCTGTTCTTCGCGTTTGTATACAACGTTGTACTTATTCCGGTTGCTGCAGGAGTACTGTATCCCGCGTTCGGAATTGTACTAAGCCCCATCTTTGCCTCGGCTGCCATGGCGCTGTCGAGCGTGAGCGTTCTTACAAACAGCCTCCGCCTGAGATAGCCGGGACACGGATGCAGATTACACGCTTGAGCGGTGGTACACGATCAAGCAGAAAACAAACGGCGAGCGATGAAACAGGAATTTGAGATTTCGGGCATGAGTTGCGGTCACTGCGTTAAAGCAGTAAGGTCCGCGTTGGACGGCGTAGACGAAGTCAGCGTCGTCGAGGTGTCTATCGGTGGCGCAACCGTTGAGCTGAAAGCCGGGGCTGGAGCCGACGCGGATTCAGTTCGCCGAGCCGTAACATCAGCGATAGAAGACGAAGGGTACGCCGTTGTTACAAGTCGGACCGTGTCGACGGTTGACGAGGCTTGACGCCGTCTTGACGGCGTACGGGCCTACCAACCAATGCGACGGCGCCTTGGCTTTTCGTCTCCGGACGTGTCGGTGTTTGTCGACAACGTATTCGCGGGAAGCGAATCGGGAATCAGTACGCGCCGATCGCTTGGTTGCCCCGTGTTGCTCTGCGTAGCGGCCATCACCTCGGGTGTTGCCGCCAGGTCAGGCAAACGCACCAGCTCTGTGCCCCGGAAATAGTACGCGAGGATCTCGTCGTACGAATAGCCGCGCCGTGCCATCTCGTGCGCACCCCACTGGCTTAATCCGACGCCATGCCCGAATCCGGAGCCGGCAAACCGGTAGGTATTACCGCGACGGGCGGCGTCAAATAGCGTGCTCCGCAAGCTGCGAGCGCCGAACTCACGGATAACGGCCAGTCGAAACTGGTTAGCCGTAACGGTGACCTCACCGGAGGATGTGAGCAAGGTAACGGCGGAAACACGTCCGTCGCCTGTCCTTTCGGTAATCGTGAACCCGTTGACATTGCCGCTGTCACCGATCGTCGCGAGGGCTTTCAGGAGTCTTCGTCTGTCAGCGACGAACTCCCAGGACGCATACGGTGATTGGTTCGCAAAGCGGTCTTTTACACCGCGGAGGTATGGCATTGCTCGGCCGTTCCAAACGGACTCGTTGTCTGCTGTGTGACCGCCAGATTCAGCATGGTAGACGGCTTCGATCAATCCGCCGCGGTAGAGGAGGACCTGACCTCTCGTATGCATCGCAGCGTCGCGCGCGGCCTGCGAAAGGCCCTCAAGCCCACGATAGACCTGCGACAGTTCGTGATCTACGTGGTCGTACATCGCTCCCGGTTCAGCCATTGTCTTTAACGCATACGTCCGCGCCAGGACGGCCATCGCACGTGTGCCTTCAACATCGTCGAGACCGTACTCACTCGACACGACAGCAGCAACGTATTCCTCGAGCGGGACGTTGTTGACGAGAACAAGCGTTGGCTTTCCGGATTCCGTCTGAGTCCGCAACGTGAGGCCCCCGCGATACGCGCGGCTCGCCTTCGAATCTCCCACGAGGACCGTGATGCGGAAGATGCTTGCGATGCCAACAGGATCAAGCCGCAACGACGTCGTGGTAAATCCGCCACCGTCGTGCAGCCCTTCGATGCGAATGTTATGCTGCTGCGCATCAACCGCCAGCGATGTGCTCCGGTCGAGCGACACGTTTTGAAGGTCGCCCGGAGATTCGGCGGTGAAGCTGCCCGATTCGACAGCAATCTGCACGCGAACAGGCGACGCTGATTCCAGAACACGGACGCGGACGTGCGAGTCTGTAGTGGACCGCGTCGTCGTGTTGTCTGACGGATGGTGAATCGAGTAGACTCGATGCGATGCAAACCCGACTGCGCTGGCTGGTACCGCGCAATGCAGGAGAACCGCGAGGAGTGCGGCGTAACTGCCGACCCTACTTGACGTGGACAAGTGCCCGCGCGTCACGGAAGATTTCGCCCGAGAATCCGTCAACCCGCACCTGATAGAAATAGAGGCCTGCTGGCAAGTCTGTGGCATCAAACGTCGTGCGGTACCATCGTGGTCCCTCCTGGAACGAATCGACGAGATGCGCCACGACGCGACCGGCCAGGTCATACACGGTTACGTTCACCTGGCCATCCTGCTGCAGGTAGTATCGGACCGTCGTTTCGCCGGTGAAAGGGTTTGGGGCGTTTGGTTCGATAAAGAAGTCATCGGGTCGCGCTGAGCCAAACTGCTGAAGCTGAACGGCCTCGGTCCGGATTGACGGAAGCAGGGCGTAGTTGTTGTCCCCTGGGCAGGAGGTTGCCGACAAATCACGATGACCCTTGAGCGTCTCACTGTTGACGGGGATGTTATAGGCTTCGCCGAGATAAGCGAACATTGTGATGTAGCTATCCAGCGCCTCGGTTGTTATCTGATCGACGCAGGACGACCCCTCCGGTGGGTGGTAGCATCCAAGCAGGCAGATGCCGATGTTTCCGGTATTGGCACCGCCAACGTGTGCGCCAAGGGACAGTTCGGGGACCGCTTCAAGCGTTGTGCTGTTGTCAAGAAAGGGGCGGCCCTGATAGACGTTTCCACCGCGGTCAATGACAAACTGGTATCCGATGTCGCTCCATCCCCGGCCATTCTGGTGAAAGTCCTGGATGGCTTTTACCTGCGCTTTGCCGTCTTCGAGTGTGGTCGCTGTAAATCCGGCCGCGTGGTGAAACGTCATGTTCGAGTACGCCGACGACGACAGAGGCGATGGCGTACCGATAAACGCTGACGCGTTCCATTCTGTGCGGGTGACGAGCGTGGGGGGAACCACAGTCGACGGACCGTTGGCAAACGCCGCGCTTTTCGCCAGGGCACCAGGTCGATCTTCTGGTGCAAGCTCATCAAGTCGGCGGTCAAAAACGCCCGCAGCGATCACGTTAATGTCGTGTGTGCCTGGTCCTTGTTCTTCGAAATGAATCTCAACACGAGCGTTGGCGAAGACTTCATCGCCGTAATAGCCTGCCAGAAACGCGTCGTCTGTCACAGAGCGGACGATGTACAGCGGATGCCACGGGGACCACGTGCCGGCCCGCTGAATCCTCACGCTTCCAGAGAGGGACTCTGCCGAACTGAATCCCTGCGCAACCACGCCGTCAAACTCGATTTGCGCCTGGCTCGATTGCCAATCGGCTACGGCGGTTTTTCCTGCGACAAACCGATCAGTGACAGACACGGCCACCTGTTCGTGTGCCATGTCGAGTGCGATCTGGGCGGCAGATGACTGTACTACCGACAACGAAAGCGCAAGAAATAGGACCGTTTGTGCGAACCGGGACGCACGGCCGCTTGCCCACACGCTAGAACTGCAGGTCAACCGTGAACCAGTGCGTGGCCTCAAGTCGGCCAAAGTCGGCATAGGCGTAGTCAAAGCGGGCACGGAGCGAGCGGTCGATCCGGAGGTTGAGGCCGGCGCCGAACGTGAGTCCTTTCTCGCCGTCTTCCTCAAAGAGATTGCGGTATCCACCTCTGAATGCGATGAGGTCTCTGAAGGTATACTCGCCACCGAAGTTGACATACTCACTGTTGTCGTTGGGGTGTGCCGCATCCGTCAGAATGCGCAGTCTGTGATTCTCCGTATTAAATGCGTCCCACGCGAGTCCGATCCGAAACAGCAGGGGCAGATCAAACTTGTCGGTCAGAAACTCGGCGTTGACGATTTCAACGTTGCCTTCATTCGCGGGATCGGGGTCAACGCTTCTGATGATGTCCCGTCCCGACATCTGCATTTTGGGACCGAAGTTGGCGATGCTCGCGCCGAGGCGAAGTGCCTCGTACGGCGTAGTGAATAGAACGCCAAAGTCTATTCCAATTGCGTTTGCGGACGAGTGCCAGACCTGCTCTCGAATGTATTTCACGGTGCTTCCAATGCTGAAGCGGTCCGTCAGTGGTCGCGCATAAGACAACTGCAGCGCCATGCCCTGCATGTCGAAGCGCTCACCGGTTCCTTCTGGCTGCTCAATGGTTCGCACCTCCATTTCGCCGGAGTTGAGCATGATGACAGATGCCGCGATCGTACCGAGGTTGCCGAGCGTGGTGCCGAATGCGGCGTAATTGTAGTCGATGTCAATCAGGTACTGGGTGTGCGCAAGCTGGACCGCGCTGCCCTGTATCTGTGTCAGCCCGGCGGCATTCCAGTAGAGCGCAGACAGGTCGCCGGCGTCAGCCGCGTACGATCCGCCAAGCGCGATGGCGCGTGCACCGACACCCAGTTTCAGAAACTGAGCGGATGTGGTTCCGACCTTTGTGATCTTTCGGTCGGGTCCGTCAGTATCCTGCGCGGACGCAGGCGACGATACCACCGCTGCCGTGAAGACGAGCGCCACCAGGTTCGTCACCGTCGTGGTCCTTGACATCAAGACAGATAGTTGCTGTCTCAGGCTCATAGGTCTTCTTACTTGATGATGGCGAATTTGCCGGTGGTCGTGCCGAACTCAGAATCAACGTGGAACAGGTACAGCCCGTAGGCAATGTTCATGTTGTCCTTCGTGCGGAGGTCCCAGTAGGCCCGACCATTTCCTCCGATGCCTTCATGCTCGATCGTGTCGACGAGTTCACCCGCGAGCGTGTAGATCCGGATGGTGCACCGCTCGGGCACGTTCGCGAAATACAGCCTGCGCTCCCCGCGCTCTGTTCGCGCAATCGGGTTTCTGGGCTCCAGTTCGTTTGTGACCACGTAGGGGTTTGGTACCACGTACACTTGATCCAGCGACGCCGCGGCAAGAACGGGGTCTGTTGCACCGGCGATAGTCCGGATGGTGAAGACGTCTTCGCTTGTAAACGGCTTGAACGTCGAGATCAGAAAAACATCGCCCGACGATGGCGTGACACCCGAATCCGTGAGACTGACCTGCCATGTTGCCGTGAGCGTCCCGTTAATCGTTTCAACGAGGATGATCTGCTCGTTGACATCCCACACACCATTATTGTTGATGTCTGGCACAAACGCCTGAACGGGTTCGTTGCCGAGGGACAGGTTGACGATCGTGAAGGGCAGGGGCAGGTTGTTGCTGACGCCGGTCATCTGTTCCGACGCGGCAAAGCGGATTTCGTAGTCGTTCGGCTGCGGAATCCGACCGGGTCCCGCTGTTGCGACGCTGACTGCGTACGGAATCTCTTTGCCACCCTGGGCCCACCCGGTTTCAGCGTTGTTCAGCGAGAGCGCGTCGTCATCAACAAAGACATGCAATCCGTCGAACACCGTGTTCGCCTCTTCGTTAGCGACGTACGTGCTGTTGGCGATCGGGCGCCACTTGAACGTCGCCTGTAGAAGCTCGCCTTCTGTGACTGAGCCGGTTTCGAGAATCTGCACCGATCCGATGTCGGCATTAAGCACGTAATCGACACCATCCTGAAGAGAGCCACCGCTAGCGTTTGTCAGCGTGAACGTTTCAGGGACAATGCCCGTACGCTGCAGCGAACTGGTCTTGCCGAGCACGGCCGTTACCGAGACGGTTGTCGGCACTTCATTAATGATGGAGTAGCTCAGGTCAGCGGACGTGTCGTCGAACCGCAACGTATACGATCCATCGTCGGGCACCCGCGTTGGGTCGGTGATGACGACCGTAACGGCTCCCGTGCCGCGACCGGCTGTCTGGACCGCCGCTGAGTCGCGAACACTTGCCGACACAAACCCGGCCGACACAGGGCCAGGAATAGCGCTGGCCGTGTTTACATCAAAGATGAATCGATCACGCGTCGGGTCGTACGTAATTGTCGAGGAGTTCTCGGTTGGGGCAATCCCGCCAGAAAAGCCGGGTTCGGTTCCGCCTGAGAAGCCACGGTCGTAGGCAACCACAGAGTAAAAGTAGCGCTGCCCGTTTACGACCTGGTTGGAATCGACGAACGTGTGAAAGAGGCCCGTGTCATTACCCAGATTGTACGAGACGCCTCGTTGCGGGTAGGGAATAGGCGACGGTCCGGATATCCCGTTGCGCAGGTCAAACTTGGCCGGCACGCCCAACTGCGTTTCGAGCGGACGAAACAGGAACTGCGAGCCATTAATGTCAGTGATCGTACGCTGATCGCTGAACTCGTGGTCGGTCGATCGGTAGATCGCATACCCCTCGAAGTCCATGTCGCGAGAAAGGGGGTCCACAGACGTTTCTGCCTTGCTATCCCAGTAGAGCGTTACCTTGCCGTCACCTGCAACGGCAGTGAGGCTCGGCTTGTCGGGTGGCTTGGCGAAGCGATAGCCAATATCGTAGATCTGCTGCGCAGTCTCGGCGTTCAGATCGAGGTCACTGCGGTTTTCACCTACTATGAGAGCGATAGAGAAGCGCTTCGTTTCGCCAGCACGAAGGGCAAAGTCGCCCGAACCATAGATGAACACGTAGTCACCTGGCTCCTCAGGTACACTGTCAAAGCTGCCGGGCTGGACAAGCTGCCAGACACGTTCGTCGTTTGAGATCCGGTTTCCCGAGAACGCGGGTGACGCGAACGACGTGAGACCAATCTGATCACTTTCGTCGATATCAGTAAACTCGAAGTTCGGCTCCCCGGGTTTGGTGATATCAAATTGGTCGCCTGCCGTTGGGATACCGTCTCCCTCGCCGAAATCTCCCGTCCCCGGTACGC
>JAUIJQ010000173.1 GCA_030431165.1 Rhodothermia bacterium
AGGACAAGAACTGGTTCTGGCACAACGACTACAAGATTCCGAACGGCGTCCATGTCTTTGGTCGACGGTACGAACCGTTTGGACCGGACAATTATCCGGCGGAGCTGATAAAAAACCGCCAGATGACGGCGTTGCGCGATTCAGCGATCTGGCTCGCTGCGCAGGGGCGCGTGAACGCGATGAACGTCGCAGCCGCTGACAAGCAGACGCTTGTGCTGCCCGACGTTGAGACGAACTACGACCCCGCGAATCAGAACGGCAACCCCGAGTATCTGTACGGTCGCGATGCGCTGGCCCAACTCGAAACAGCACCCGGGTACAAGATCGAGTTGTTTGCGAGTGAACGCGAGTTTTCTGACCTGGCAAACCCGGTCCAGCTTTCGTTTGACAACCGCGGACGTCTGTGGGTGGCGACGATGCCGAGTTATCCGCACTACAAACCCGGCGATGCCAGGCCTGACGACAAGCTGCTCATCCTCGAAGACACCGACGGCGACGGAAAAGCCGACAAACAGACAGTCTTCGCAGACGGATTACACCTGCCGATTGGATTTGAGTTTGCACCCGAGGGCGTCTACGTTTCGCAGGGCACCAACCTGGTGTTGCTGCGCGACACAGATGGCGACGACCGCGCTGACAGCAAAGAGATCATCCTCAGTGGGTTTGACGACCACGACACGCACCACGCGATCAGCGCGTTTACGGCCGACCCGTCGGGCGCGATCTACATGGGTGAAGGCGTCTTCCTGCACACCAACGTTGAGACGGCCTACGGCACAGTGCGCGGGACAAACGGAGGGTTCTTTCGATACAATCCGCAGCGCCGTCATCTTGAGCGCACGGCGCAATTGTCTATCCCAAATCCGTGGGGGATTGCGTTCGACGAATGGGGTCAGCCGATCTTCGCCGAGACGTCGGGTCCGGCGGTGCGCTGGATGTTGCCCGGCACGGTCAAGCCGCGCTACGGCCGCGCCACGCACAAAGGCGTTGACCTGATCGAAGAGGCGCACCGGGTGCGTCCGACATCCGGGTTGGAGTTTGTGTCGAGCAGGCACTTTCCGGATGACGTGCAGGGCGACCTGCTCATCAACAACACAATCGGGTTTCTTGGCACAAAGCAGCATGAGGTATCCGACAGTGGGACGGGATTTGTGACGCGCCACCGGCTGGACCTGGTGAAGGGGAGTGATGCGAACTTCCGGCCGGTGGATATGGAGTTTGCGCCCGACGGTTCGTTGTACATCATCGACTGGCACAACGTCCTGATTGGTCACATGCAGCACAACGCGCGTGACCCGTTGCGCGACCACGTGCATGGGCGGGTGTATCGCGTGACGTATCCGGCGCGGCCACTTGTTGAACCCGCGCAGGTTGCGGGAGCTGACATCGCGACGTTGCTGGGCAACCTGAAGCTGCCCGAGTACCGCACGCGGTATCGCACGCGACGTGAGTTGCGCGGGCGCGACGCCGCTGATGTGCTGCCTGCCGTGCGGCAGTGGGTTGCCTCGCTCGACGCGGCGGATCCGCGCTTTGAGCACCATCGTCTCGAGGCGCTCTGGGTCACGTGGGGGCTAAACGCGGTCGACGATGATCTGCTGCGCGAACTGCTCAGGTCGGATGATTTCCGCGTGCGCAGCGCGGCGGTGCGGGTGCTGCGTTATGCCGGGCATCAGCTTGATGATCAGGTTGATCTGTTATTGCAAGCGGTGCGCGATGACCACGGGCGCGTGCGGCTGGAGGCGATAGCTGCGGCGTCGTGGCTTGACGACCGGGGCCTTGGCATCCGGATCGTCGAGGAAGCCGGCAAGGGATCCATGGACGACTGGATCATACACGCGCATGAAACGGCGCTCGCGCATCTGCGTGGTCGCAACGTCGGTGACGAACCGCGGCCCGAGCTTGAGACAAACCTCGAAGGTGAGGAGCTGGCGCTATTCGTCAAAGGCCGCGACATCTACGAACGCGACGGATTCTGCGGGACCTGCCACCAACCCGACGGACGCGGACTTGAAAGCGCGGGCTTCCCGCCGCTTGCCGGCACGCGTTGGGCGAACGGGTCAGAGGAGCGGCTGATCAAGCTGACATTAAAAGGGCTGCTTGGCCCGATCACCGTGCAGGGCCGCGACTATCCCGGGCAGGTTCCGATGACGCCGTTTGAGGGGATGCTTGATGACGAGGAGGTTGCGGCGATCCTGACGTTTGTGCGCAACAGTTTTGGGAACGAGGCCTCAGCGATCGCGCCCGAAACGGTCGCGCGCGTGCGCGCTGAGGTCGCCGACAAGTCCGGGTTCTATTCTTCGGAAGAACTGCTGCGCGAGCACCCGTTCGAAGAGTAGTCGCGGTTACCAGGCCTTCAGGTCGGCGGGCTTGACACCCTTGCGGTGTTTTCCGAACCCGAAGTACGACGGATCATAGGGCGCGACGTATTCGACGTTGGCGCGATCTGGAATCTGGTCCTCCATGCCGGTAGCCCAGTACGTCGCGTTGACAAGCAGGCGTCGCAGGCCTTCACTCTCGAGGTCAACAGCAGCGCCAATTGTGCTGAAGAACACGCGCGACGTTCGGGACGTGCCCGGGATCGGGTAGTCGCGCATCCACGCAATCGGCATCACCGGCTTGTCATAGTTCGGCGGCGAGTCGAGGTCCATGCCCTGCAGCACCTGACCGTACACAACAACCTGCGCGTCAGCGGGCAGGTCCCGGATGCCATACACATCCGTCGGCCCCCAGATGTCCTCGATGCCGTTGGCGATGGGGTGGTCCTTGAGGAGTCCGTTGACGAGTCCGCGCGTTGCTTCGGTGCCGTGGTCGCCGTGGTGGTTCACCCACGTTTCGCCAAAAACCTGCCGGCCGTATCCGCCCTCAAAACCGGGCGCGTCGGAGCGCCAGTCGTACTTCGCGTACGGTCCGTCGGGGTTTCGCTTGTAGTGGAACGGGTGGCTTGCCGTGCGCAATCCTATGATCGGTTTGCCGCTGTTCGTGTACTCCAGGATGTGCGCCATGTCGGCGTCGGGCAGCTCCCGAAACCGGGTGACTAAAAACATGAGGTCGGCATCTGCAAGTAGTTGCAGCCCAGGAATATTCGTCTGCAGCTCGGGGTTGATGTCGCCGGATTCCGGATCTACCGCAAACAGCACCGTGCACGTAAATCCGTGCCGCTCCGCGAGGATCTGCGCGAGCATCGGCATGGCTTCTTCCGATCGGTATTCTTCGTCGCCGGTCACAAACACGATGTGTTTGCCGACGCCGGGGAGCTGCGCCCCGTTGTGCATTTCTTCGTCGCCGGGGTAAGTGACCCAGAGGTCCTGCGCGTCTTGCGCTTCAGCGTGTAGCGGAGCGGTCGTCAAAATGGTGCCGGCGAGCAGCGCGCCGGTGAGACAAAGCGGAACGGATGTTTTCATGTGCGCACACTATGAGCAGATGCCGGATAACCTACCGGGTGCGCCCCAATGTACAAATCCGGCCGCCACGGTGACGGATCAGTCGGTTGGCGCGCCCGCACCGCTCGTGCCTTCAAGCGCGTAGACGGTGCTCTGGACGCTGCCGCGAACTTCGGCGTTCGCCGCACCGGCCGCATCCGCCCCGCCACGCAGATCGTACGCGACCTGCATAATCCATGTCGGGCGGATACCCGGCAGGTTGAGCGTTACCGTCCTGCCGTCGTCTGACAGCGACACGCCGTCGATCGCGAGCGAGCGCTCGTCATGACGGGCCGACCCGTAATTGCGTGTGCGCTCTAACTCCCACGTCGATACCGTGTACCGAGCCGGGTCTTCCGCGATCTCCCGAGCCAACGGCGCTGCAAACGTGAGCTCAACACCCGTCGTGAGCGCCCGCATTTCAACCGGAAGGTTCAGCGGCTTGCCGGTGTAGCGCACCCGGTACAATCCGCCCACCTGAATCATCTGGTTGGTCGCCCAGGCCGACATGCCGGTCACGTAGAGCTGCCCGTCCCGCGCGTTGAACCTGCCACGCATGATGCCCGTCGGGAACTGCGGCACCGGCAATTCAACGATGCCGGCCTGGCGGACTCCATCAAATTCCTGCGGCATTACGACAAAGATTTTTCCGTAGCCATACGACAAGCTCAGCAGTTTCTCGTTGAGCGGACCCCAGCGGTCACTGTCAGCCCATAGCAGCTCAGCCGGCGAGCGGTCAACCTCGCGGTCGATCCACACAAGCGGCGGTTGCATGGCTTCGTCGGATGAATCCGCCGGCGCGCCGTAGCCGAACATGTTGCCGTAAAATCCGCCCTCTTCAACCCAGTTGATGCGGTTCATCGGATTCCAGTGGCCTTCCTGGTCGGTCACGATGAACGAGCCGTCGGGGTTGAGGGCAACGCCGTTGGCGGCGCGGAATCCGTTTGCGATGATTGTTGACGTCTCGCCGTTAGCGCTAACCCGGATCAGCGTGCCGTGCTGTGGGACCAGCGACGTGCGCGCGTGGCGCGCGCTCTTGGCGTAGTAGAAGTTGCCGGCCGCGTCGGTCTGCAGGCCCATGGCGAACTCGTGGAAGTGCTCGGTGACCTGGTGGTCACTGTTGAAGCTCTCGTAGTAATCCGTCTCGCCGTCGCCGTTCAGGTCACGGAGCACAACGATCTGGTCGCGGCATCCGACAAAGATGTCGCCGTCCCTGATCTTGATGCCAAGCGGCTGGAAGAGTCCGGTGGCAATGCGGCGCCACTCGATGTTGCCGGATTTGCGTGTGATGCCGTCGAGCCGCCAGACTTCGCCGTCGATGGTACTGAGCACCGCGGCGTCGCCGCCTTCGAAGAAGTCGATGCCGGTGGGGCGCATCCGGCTTTTCCACGGGTTGTCCCGCGGAAGCGTAAAGACGTCAACCGCATACGCGTCGTCGTCTTCACCGCGAATGATCGGCGAGGTGAGGACCTCGGGGTAGTGGGCGGGTCCGCCGTTGGTGAATGCTGTCAGGTCGGGGACTCCGGCGCCCCCCGTGGCGTTCGCGGCGCGGGCGTCGAGGTCGGCTTGAAGCGCACTTCCACTGTTACCGCCTGCCGCGGCCATCCAGATCTTCAGCCGTGTTGCCCTGTTCGCCGGCAGGTTGACGATGTGAAATCCATCCGACGTGATCGACGTGATGTCGCCGTTTCCGCCAGCAACAGCAACGGCAACAGCCACCGCGCTCGGCGCAACGCGCAACGTCAACGGCGTCGACGCCGGACCCACGTTGAGCGTGCGACTGACAACCGGTGTGCCACCCTCAGCGGCTTGTTCGAGGTCGTACGTTTCGAGCACCTCCGCGTCGCCGACGCTGTACTTGATAACAACCCGGTCGCCGTGGTAGTACAGCCCTTTGTAGTGCGCCCAGTCCCGCGGCAGCGGACCAAACTGTCGTCCGTCAACGGCCCTAAACCGCGGGTCGATGAAGCCGCCCGTGGCGGGGTTGGCCCAGCCGGGTGCAACGGGATTTTCGAACTGCACCGAACCAACGGTGCGCGGGTAGATATTGTGGCGATCGTTGAGGAGGATATCCTCGTAATCGATGAAGCCGTCGCCGGTCCAGAATCCGGCCAGACGAAAGAGGTCGTGGTCAAAAAGCGCAAAAGCGTTGCCGGCTGCGACGCCGCCGTCACCGACGTCGAGCCGCATCGCAATGCCTTTGTAGGCAAAGTTCAGGTCGCGGTAGTCTTCGTTAGGCAGCGGACTGCGTCCGCCGGATATCACGCGCGGCGGGTCAGATGAGTCGGATACCTCATATGTGCGCATGAGGAAGTTGCCGTAGTCCATTTCGGTCCATGGGTGGTACGGCTGTGGGTCCGGGCCGAGTTCGTTGCCGGCGGGCAGCGTGGCCAGCCAGTCGTCGGTCACTTGGAAGTACTGATCGGGATTGTGCTGCTTGAGGAACTCTTCGCGGATGAAGTGGATGACCTCATACTTCTCACGCGGCGTGAGGCGCACCTGCGGCGGCATGGAGCCGAAGCCGCGCGTCAGGGTCTGGTACATCGAGAAAGGATCAGCGCCATTCTTGAACGGCTCTGTCCAGAACTGGCGCGAGTTGGGGATTGAGCCCTGCTGGTCGGGGTTGCCGTGGCAACTGAAGCACGCGTTGCGGTAGGTCACCATCCCGCGATGGTAGAACTCTTCGCTCCAGTCGGATATCAGCGCTGCGTGGTCGAGGTTCTGTTCGAAGGCCGGCAGTTCGCCAGACGCAAGGAGGTGTTCAGCGGGTGGCGGGTCGGGGGCGTTGCAGGCGGCGCAGACTAAACTCAGTCCAACCAGTATCGTGCGCCATCGCGCAGCGCCCGCGAAAGTAGATTTCATAGTCTCCATCTATCTTGCCCGGGTTGAATGTACGTGCTTGAGGCAATTCAATCAGTTCTTGCCAGACTTCGCTATGCGTCTATTTCGCTGCCCTTTTCTGTCATCGGTACTTGTGACCTCAGTACTTGTCGCCGCCGGGTGTTCATCGGGCGACCGCCCACCTGCCACGCCTGCCATCAGTTATTATGGTTGCGATACGGCCTCAGGAGGTTCGTTTGGGCTTGCCGTTGCGGCGCGTCCAGACGAGGTGGCGATCACGCTACCGGCGCGCTTTGGTGGTGATGAGGTCACGTTATCGCAGGTACCGTCAGATTCAGGCAGCCGCTTCGAAGCCGACGGCGTGCTCTTTTGGACAGCAGGTGATCGAACGCGCTTTGACATCAATGGAATAACGTACACGTGTACCGAGCGTCCGTCTGGGGAGGGGCCGATGACTGAGACGATGGACGGACCGTTTCGCGCAGTTGGTCAGGAACCGGGGTGGACACTCGAAATCGTACCCGGAACGCACTTGCACCTTGTCCATTCGTATGGAGAGGCGCAG
>JAUIJQ010000174.1 GCA_030431165.1 Rhodothermia bacterium
CATTTCCGGATGCCGCGGATCTCGCGGAGCGTCCGATCGACCGGCCGTCGCTGCGCGCGCTGTTCCGCAGAGCATCCAGCAGTGCGGCATCCAGCAGTGTGGCATCCAGCAGGGTAGCATCCAGCAGGGTAGCATCCAGCAAGACGGCAGCCGACTTTGCGGCAACCGGTCTCGCCGCAGGCGACACCTCGCTTGAGTCCGCGCGCCTCGTCCTCTGCAGTCTGGGGCGTCACGTGCGGCGCAAAGGCTTTGCGTGGTTTGTCAGCAACGTGCTTCCGAAACTTCCGGATGATGTGATCTACGTGCTCGCCGGCGAAGGACCCGAGACGGACAACATTCGCGCGGCCATTAACGAGGCGCACCTGAATGATCGGGTTGTTCTACTCGGTCGGGTCAGTGATGAAGACCTTCATCGACTGTACGCCGGCGCGGATCTCTTCGTTATGCCGAACATCCACGTGCCCGGTGATATGGAAGGATTTGGCGTGGTCATGTTGGAGGCCGGACTCAGCGGTGCTCCCGCCATTGCCGCGGGCATCGAGGGCATCCTGGACGTGATCGCCGAAGGCGAGAATGGTGTGCTCCTGCCAAGCGGTGACGCTGAGGCGTTTGTTGACGCCATCATGCCATTCTACAATGACCATCGGGCGGTCGTGGCTGCAGCGCATCGAGCACGTGAGTATACCGAGCGCACGTTCTCCTGGGACGCCGTGGCTGATCGCTACGTTACGACACTTGAGTCACTCGTTGCCGGGCGTGCCACTCGCTGAACGGCGGGACTCGAGCTCCTGCAGCAGCGCGGGAAGGAATACGACAGCCGCGACGAGGGTTGTGCCGATGCCGATTACCGCGAGTACCCCTATCGATCGCAGGCCCGGATGGAAACTGAGCAGGGGTCCGGCAAATCCGATCATCGTCGTGAACGCGCCGACAAATATGTGTTCGCCCGTAGACCGAAGGACCTGCACGATGGAGCCCGCCCCCGATTCCCTGTAACGATGCACCAGGTGAACGCCCGCGTCATTCCCGATGCCGAGCACTGCCGGTAGAACGATCAGGTTGTAGAAGTTCAACCGCAGATCGAACAGTCCCATTAGAAGGAGCATCCACATGATGCCGACGATCAACGGGATTGTTGCAAGCAGCGCCCAGCGAACGGAGCCGAAGTTGATCAGCATCAGAATCACGACCACGACAAACGTGAGAGCGACCATCCACGGCGCTTCGCGTCGCATGAGTTTCAGCATGTCGGCCGCTACGATTGACGTGGACCCGGCGTGGTACGTCTGGCCGTCGACAGTCTGGAAGGTGCCCACTTCGTCGGCAAACGCAATCGATTGACGGCCATCCGAAAGTCCGTATCGCGGATATATGATGACGAAGTTGCCAATCTGACCCGACTTGGATGTGAACTCTTTCTTCAGAAACTCGGGGACTTCATCATCCCTGATCGGGCGTGTTGTCCTCGCCGCGCGCTTCAGTTTCAGCAGGTCCTCGGATTCATTTTCAGCCACCAACGGGTCGTCGAGCTGTTCTCTGATTGCCGCGATGCGACGCAACTTTGCCTGCTGGGCGTCTGCGTTTGTCGGGAAACGTTCCTGGAGGCTTTCGATTTCGAGAATCGTTGTTGACGCCGTGTCGGCCATGCTCTCGCGAAGGGCGGCGAGCACTGCCGGTATCTCATCGGGCGTGTCGGTGATGACGTACGCGGGGTTGCGCCGGTCGCTGGGCGGATACACCCGACGTATGTAGTCTCGCCGCGCGTTGTACTCGGTGTACTCTGGCTCCAGCTCGCCAAACCTGTATTCGAACGACGGTGGCAGGTAGAACACCGCACTTGCGACAAGGACAAGTGACATCCAGACCGTTGCACGCGTCCATCGCAATCGTCGCATCGATTGTCCGGTAGAAAGCTTTGCATCGGGGTCGAGTGCAGCCATCTTCAGCAGTCCGAGTCGCTCGAACAGGACCAGGAACGCGGGTAGCACAATGGTCATGGAGAGTAGCGCGAACAAGACACCCGACCCGGCGATAAATCCGAACTCAGAGAAGCCT
The DNA here is from genome assembly GCA_030431165.1 of Rhodothermia bacterium. Taxonomy (GTDB): domain Bacteria; phylum Bacteroidota; class Rhodothermia; order Rhodothermales; family JABDKH01; genus JANQRN01. Next base: position 2,056 of record JAUIJQ010000174.1, read on the forward strand.
TTGAAGTCGGCCATCAGGAGAGAGAAAAGTGCGGCCGCGGTGGTCAGCGCTCCCACGGTGACCGCCTGACCCGTAGAGACAAAGGTGGTCTCGATCGCCTCGGTGATCTCCCGCCCCGCCCCGCGCTCTTCGGAATAGCGCGCGTAGAAGTGGATGCCATAGTCGATACCGAGACCGAACAGGACCAGTCCGAGCGTTGTCGTCATGAGATTCAGCTCCGCGTACGTCACGTACGTGAGTCCGAATGTCCACGACAGGCTCATCAGCAGCGGTACCGCGATAACGACAGCGAGCGCCGGGATGCGGAGGAGGTTGCGTGCTGCGCGCGGCAACGTCCAGCCCCCTTGTGCCTGCATCGACTTGTGGAAGAAGTATCCGACCACAACAAAGAGCACGGCGAGGATGCCGACACCAAGAGACGACAAAAGATCGTCTGTGATTGCCCGCACCTCAACCAGGGACCGTTGCAGGCGACCGGCGAGGACGATCTGCATGTCTTCGTGGTACGATGCCGGGCCAAGTGCGGTGGCGACGCTGTCAAGAGCGAGGTAGAGTGACTCGATGTATCCGATGTTGCTCTGTGAGCCGGCGGGATACATTCTGACAACGAGTGTCGTACTGTCGTCTGATTCCGGGTACTCGTCCTGCACGAGCTGGTCGTAGAATGACCGGAGTGCCTCAGCGTCGGCGTCATCTTCGGCGTCGGCGTCGTCCTCATCGTCGAGGTCGAAGAAAAACGGATTCTCTTCGAGAACCGCATCTTCCTTCTGGCGCTCGATGAACGACTCGACATCGGCAAGCTCTGATGCGGATGCGAAGTAGAGCGCATTGTCCTTGATGAACTCAACGTTCTTCCGGTACTCGACGCGCGTGAAGAGGGGCTGGTCGGTACCGGGTGCGGTGAGCGCCTCGGCGGCGGGCACGAGTGCTTCGGCGTAGGCCCGGTTGGCCTCCTGCGACGGACTCACGATGGCCACGGCCGCTTCTGCCCCACCGCCTACGTTGTCGCGCAGCCGCTCAAGCGCCTTGACACTGGTGTAGTGTGACGGGAGCAGCTCAGCAAAGTCAGGGTTGATCTTGAGCTTTGCTGCGTTCCACGCGCCGAGCGCCGTGAAGACAGACGCCACAAGAACGACGAGCAGCGGGTGCCGCGCGACGGCGCGAATAATTGGTCTCAGTGAGTTAAAAAGGCGCTCCATGGGCCGCAATGGGATCAAATTGCCCACGATGGGTGGATTGACGTACCTTGAAGGCTCGGAAACTACGCATGATGATGGTTACCCCGGCCGGCTCCCTCAAGCTGGCCACCGAGCACGTGGATGCGCACTTACGAAACACTTGAAATAGGCGAGTCTTTTTCGATCAAACGCGTGATAACCGCCGAAGAGGTGCGGTTGTTCGCGCAAGTGACCGGTGACGACAATCCGATCCACGTGGACGAAGAGTACGCGAGGGAGACACGGTTCGGTCGCCCGATCGTGCACGGCGTATTTCTTCTTGGCATCATATCGAAGGTACTCGGTAGGGACTTCCCGGGCCACGGCAGTGTTGCCGTGTCGATCTCGGCGCGGTTCCTTCGTCCGGTCCCGGTCGGATCCGAAATCACCGTTGAGGTCAGGATCACGGAGAAGCTCGAGCGCCACAAGCACGTCAAGGGCAAGGTCTATGCCTATGTGGACGGCAAAATGGCGCTGGGCGGCGAAGCCGTCCTGATTCCCCCGACGAAGGAAGAGGCCGAGACCACAGCCGACGCCGCGGCGTGAGCGTAGCCGCAGATCACGCGTCCACCAACCTCGCGAAGTACACCACCAGGAATCCGGTGTACCGCTGGCACATGCAGGCCTTCGAGCGCTTCGTTGTGGACATGGTCACGCCCGCTGAACCCGGCAGTATTCTCGACGCCGGCTGTGGTGAGGGGTACTTTACTTCCGCAATCAAAGCCGCATGCCCGTCCGCAGATGTTGTCGGCGTTGATGCAAGCGACGGTGCCGTGCGTTATGCAACGGAGCGATTCGGAGACAGTGTGTCCTTTCGCGTAGGCAACATCTTCGCGCTGCCGTTTGCGGATGACAGCTTTGACGTTGTGCTGTGCAGCGAGGTACTCGAGCACCTCGACAACCCTGCTGCGGCCTTTTCCGAGTTGCGCCGCATCGCAAGGAGACGCGTCGTACTTACGGTACCGCTGGAGCCGTACTTCAAGTTCTTCAACGATATCGCCCGGGCGCTTGGCATATCAGAAGACCCCGGCCACGTGCAATTCTGGTCGCACGCAGGCTTCAAAGACTTTGTGTCGTCGCTACACCCCGGTGCGACGTTCGGGAAGGTGCACTACTACCAGGGTGCCGTCTGCGACCTCTAGCGCCCGGGACGACAAGCGCCTGACGCATTGCCTGACGCATTGCCTGGCGCATTGCCTGGCGCATCGCCTGGCGCACTGACCGATGTAATGCGTGACGTATCGCCCGGCCGCCCCTCGTTGATGCTACCTGTCCCTTACCGGAGCAGCTTTACTTTGCGACCCGCCGGTACCGAATCACCCAGCCCGATCTGGTTCATGATCGCCAGCCCTTCAGCGGTCAACGAGCGCGGCATCTCGGATGGAAGGAACGACTGAAACGTACCCGTGCGCGTCGCGCTTGTAACCTGCATTCGGGCCGGCTGCACGTTGATTCTGGCCGGGTCAGCGAGACGATTAAAGCCTTGCATCGTGCTCACAAACGACGCGTTGAAGTTCGCGAAGTTGGCCTGCGCGCTGTATCCGACAAACTGATACACGTTGCCGCCGTATTCCACGAAGTGTGCAATGGCGCGAATGACGGATCCGTCCTGGTTCTGCGCATCTACCACGACGACGTATGCCGGGAGATAGCCCCCCGACGCCCTGCCCTGCTCCACGACCGTAAGTCCTTCCTGTGCCGCGAAGGCGCTGGCGGCAGCCTGGGCAGAGCTTGCGTCCTGCGCGATAGAAAAGACCATGATGGCGCTTTGCTCGCTGTTGATCATCGCTACCTGTGTAGGCTGGTTGATCAGCGCCCAGTCGCGCGGTACGGGAAACTGGAATCGAAGCTCCGGATGGTAGAATACATTTGCGTCGACGTAGCCCTGGCGAGGGTCATCACCTAGCACGATGCCATCGACCTGGGCGAGCAGCTCGTCAGCTCGAACGATGTTCATCTCGGTCGTGGACTCCCACTCTGCCGCGAGCCTGAGTATCGTTTGCTCGCGTTCACCCGGATCGGGGTGCGTCGAGAGGAAGCTCGGAATTGACTGGCCGGACGAATCACTGATTCGTTTCAATGTGCTGAAGAACGACGAGCCGTGACCTGCAGCGTAGTTGTTCAGCGCAGCGTATTCGACACCGAGTTGATCCGATTCGCGTTCGTCGTCGCGACCGTATCTGAGAAACATCAACTGCGTTACGGAGCTACCCGCCTGCAGGATCTGGTCACCGGGGAGCCCAAGCAAGCTTCCACCAATTGCGGTTCCTATCAGGCCAAGCGTGCCGAGTTGTTGCTGGAAGGCGCGCTTCGATGCATGGCGTGCCGCGACGTGTCCGACCTCGTGCCCGAGTACAACGGCGAGTTGCGCTTCGTCTTCGACGTGTGCGAGCAAACCGCGGGTGACGTACACGTATCCGCCGGGCAACGCAAAGGCATTCACGACCGGGGAATCGAGGACACGAAAGACCACCGGGGTTTCGGCGAACTCGGCCGGCGTGTCAGGTCGGCGAAGGTGGCTCTCTGCGAGGATCTCGGCGCCAATGCGCTCGACGTAGGCTGTCAGCTCCGCGTCGTCGTAGAGTCCATACTGCGCGATGATGGCCGGATCGGCCTCTGCCCCGATCTGGCGCTCCTGCGCCCACGTGTAACCGTAAGCTCGCTTGTTCCCCGTTACCGGGTTGCGCTGCACAACGCAGCCGCCAAAGAGAACGGTTGCGAGTACGAAGAGCGCGAGGCGCTCCATCAGTTGATTGTGGATCGGTCGTGGCATGGTAGGTGTCGTTTATTGATCGTCGGAAATGTAGTCAACAATGTGACCCTCCGACACTTCGATCAGATTGAGTCCGTCGCCAACGTGCGTGCGCAGCGTTGCGGCCAGGGGCTCACGAGAAGCGGCCGTCATCAACGTCTGCCCAAAATGCTGGTCCGCGAACAAACGCGCAAAGGCTGATTGGCGTTCGGGATCCAGGTGTGCAAAGGCATCGTCGAGAAGCAGTATTGGGGTGGCTTCGCAGCGCTCACGGAGGTAGTCGTACTGAGCGAGTTTGAGCGACATTCCGAATGTGCGGTGCTGGCCCTGCGAAGCGAATCGTCGCAACTCCCGGCCATCGAGTGCCAGTCTGAACTCGTCGCGGTGTGGCCCGACCAGTGTGCGACCGCCGTCGATTTCCTGGTCGCGCAGCGTGGCAATCCGCTCAGTGTATGCGGCTGCGAACTGTTCTGTTGATTCAGCGCCACGAATGCCCGGGACGTACGTGACCGACGGAGTCTCCGGAATGACGGCAAGCCGCTCGTACGCGGCGCGAAGGTATCGTTCAAACTCTGCGACAAACTCAAGTCGAACCGCTGCGACAGCCGCACCGCGCGTGATCACCTCATGGTCCCACGTCTCAAGTATGTCGGCGCGCGCCCGGCGGTATTTGACGGACTGCAAGGCCGCGTTGCGCTGCTTCAACGCACGTCGGTAACGAAGCAGGTTTGCCGTATACGTCGGGCGAAATTGACAGAGCACAGAGTCAACAAAGCGCCTTCGTTCTTCGGGT
>JAUIJQ010000175.1 GCA_030431165.1 Rhodothermia bacterium
AGCGACAACGCATCCTGTCCTCCATCGAGGGCATCATCGACCCATCAGAATCCGGATTGTCAGATCGCCTATCAGAGTTCTGGAATGCGTGGAGTGATGTGGCCGACAATCCGACCGACACGAGCATTCGCTCTACGTTGCTGAGCAAAGCCGGCGCACTAACGACGGCGCTGAACGGCGCTGATCGCCAGCTTCAGCAAATGGAGTCCGACATCCGAAACGAAATCGTCGGGCAGGTCGACCGGGTGAATGAGCTACTCGACCGAATCGCCTCGCTCAACCAGACCATTACAAAGTCGACAAACGCCGGTACACCTGACTTTGCAGCGGCCGACGAACGCGACAACCTTGTTCGCGAATTGTCCGGATTGGTCGGCATCGAGGTGCAATCAAACCACGCAGACGGGTTGTACATCGCCATTGGCGGCGTGTTTGTCGTCCAGGGCGAGCACTCGGTAGGCCTCGAACTGAACGTCAACAAGCTGTCTATCACATTTGAAGGATCTGACACGCGGTTTGATCCGGCGACAGGTGGACAGCTCGGGGCCTCAATACGTACGGTTACTTCCGACATGGCTTCGATTCGCCAGCGACTTGATGATGTCGCCGCGGCCATCGTCAACGAAGTAAACGCGCTGCACACAACGGGCTACGGGCTCGATGACAGCACGGGCTTGTCCTTCTTTGACCCAACGGGAACGACGGCATCTTCCATTTCAATTTCGGCGGATGTACTGGCCAACCCGGAGCGCATCGCGGTTTCGGCAGCAGCCGGCGCCGTTGGTAACTCGGATATCGCTCGCGAGATAGCAAACCTTCGACTCGAGAAACTGATCTCGGGGAGAACGCTCGAGGAAGATGTCGTCGACATCGTCGGCGGACTTGGCGCCGAGATCTCCCGGGCCGCAACCGATGCAGGCGGATACGCAAGTGTACTGAATCACCTCGATGGCATGGAGGCCGGCGTATCTGCAGTCTCGGTTGAGGAAGAGATGACGCGGATAATCGAGTTGCAGCAGGCGTACGCCGCCACAGCGCGCGTGCTGCGGGCAACAGAGACCATGATGGAAACACTGCTGGCCATATAGCCCCGAACCGTACTCACACAGCGCACTATGTACTCAACATCCAGCACGGTCCCGTCGTTTCTGACGCGCCAGCTCAGCCTGAGCGCGCGAGCCACTGAACGCGCGACGTACGGTCGGCGCGCTGAAATCGCCCGACTGAACGAACACCTGGCGACAGGCAAGTCGGTTAATCGCGCATCCGATGATCCGGCGAGTTTCAATGTTGCGCGCGCAATGGATCAAACGTTGTCGCGGTATGACCAGTACCTTCGAACAATTACCGACTCCCGACTCTGGGTAGACGAAACCGAAGCAGCACTGTCTCGCATCGGCGAGCACCTGTCGAGCGCCTACGAAGGTGCCGTGCGTGCGGGAAACGCCGCACTATCGGATGACGATCGCAACGCCATCGCCGACGAAATCGAGGGGTTGCTAGCAGAGATCGTCGACGAACTAAATGCAAAGGCCGGCTCGGAGTATTTGTTCGCGGGCGACATAACCGACGGTCCCCCATTTGCACAGGACTCATCCGGCACCGCAGATGCGGCGGGCGTGACGTACTACGGCGATGACGGGGATCGAATCCGAACGATGGGTGACGATCTCGACGTGCGGATCAATCTCAGCGGCCAAGACGTGTTTGTGCAATCATCCGGAACGACACTCACCGAGTCGCTCACAATCCTGGTCGACGCCATTCGTAGTGGCGACCCAGACGCAATTGAGAACGGACTTTCTGAGGCAACTGCCGCGAGAGACCATGTGCTTGCGCTTGTTGGCTCTGCCGGTGCAACGTCGCGACGAATGGGTATCGCTGAGGACCAGCTCCGCCAGTCGTCGATCAGGATAGAGGCGCGCCGGTCGGCAGCGGAAGACACCGACCTGACGCAGACAATTACCGACCTGCAGCGTCATCAGCTCGGGCTGCAGGCCGCGACCCAGGCGATGCTGGCCCTCCGGCAACTCGACATCACCAACTTCCTGCAGTAACCGGTGATTGGATATCGCGGCAACGTGTCTCGAGGTAATGGGTGATGCGATTCACAAAGACATATGCCTTCACAGACGAGCACGGTGAGACCCGCGAGACTGTTCTCACGACGCCGGAGTTTCCACCGGCGCTAAGTCGCTCGATGGCGATAATGGACAGCGCTGAGTACGTTGAGCCAGCGGAAGTGGCCGCGATGATTGAAGGTGAGCGAGCTGTCAGTCACGCGCTGCTTCAGACCGTGAACTCGGCATACTACGGCCTGCACCGGCCTGTGGAGAAGGTTGAGCGTGCCGTTATCCTGCTCGGACCGCTGACGGTTACGGGCACGGCGATGGCGATGGAGCTGCTTCAACTGCAGCAGCACTTTGAGGGCACCGCCCGCCGCGCGTTTATCGCGCTGATTCGGCACAGTGCGGCGACGGCCTTTGTTGCGCGCCACATCGTCAACGACATCCTCCGTCGCGGCAAGACAAACGAGGACCTGGCTTACCAGCACGTCGGCGAAGCATTTGCGGCGGGGATGCTGCACGACTTCGGAAAACTGATCCTGCTATATAATCAGCCCGATGTCGCAGACGGCCTGTACAAGCCGCAGGCGGGAACGGACGAGTCAGCGCGAGGGATTGGCGACCTGGAGCGGATTCACTTCGGATGTGACCATGTTCAGGTCGGCGCCGACTTCGCGACAGGCATGAAATACCCCGATCTGGTGACACGGGTCATTCGGTGCCATCTCTATCCGGAGGAGCACGTTTACGATGAGTATGCGCAGGCGGTATTGATACGTGCAACGAGTGCGGCCGACGTGCTCGTCGCGACGTTGGGAATCGGATTCCCGTATGCACTTCCGCCCGAGGTCTGCTCGGGGCACGACGTGTGGCGGCAGCTCGCCGAGTTTGACTATGCCGACACCGCGCCAGACGACCTGATTGCAGACGCCCGCGGACTCGAAGATCACATCCACGAGTTCCTGACGATAGTCAGCAGCGTTTGATCGTTGCGCGGCCGTTGGCCGCTGATCGTTGCGGCGACTGCGTCGCCTGATCGTTACCGGCGGCATTCGGTCACCTCAACATCTGATTCGTTGCGCTGTCCCATCGCCGTATTGTCCCAACCGCGAGCGAGCGCAGCCCCCGAAACGATTTCTTAACCATCAGCGCCGAAGGCGCGGAACCATTCCTAACGATTAAGGCGGCGCAGCCGCCGTAACGATTCCTAACCATCAGCGGGCGAAGCCCGCGAAACGATCCAAACGAACCCGTCTCAAAAAGCGACAAATCCCCTTAAGTCTCCCCTACGCGGCCGATACTGGATTTAATTCTGCTAGCACCAGAACCAGTATTCGAAAGTCTTGATTAATTGATCAACCCTGGGAGGGGTAGTCATGGGAGCATTTGGAGATTTCTCTCGAATAGCTACGAACGTCCAGTCGATAGAGGCCCTCTATCAGATGCAGCGCACTAATCAGTCGCTGAGTGTTCGTCAGCTTCGTCTTGCGACCGGTAGCCGGATCAACCGTGCAGAGGATGACTCCGCGGGCTACACGATCGCCAAAAAACTTGAAGCCCGGGTACGCGGGCAAGCTCAGGCCCTCGCCAACGTCGGCGACGCCAAAAGCATGCTCACAGTCGCCGAGGGCGCCTTCAATACCGTCATGGACATTCTCATGACGATGAAGGAAAAAACTGTTCAGGCCGCCAACGACACCCTCGGAACGGAGGAGCGCACGGCGATCGAGAACGAGATGAATGCCCTCTCAGATGAGATCACGGAGCTGCTGGACGACACAACGTTCAACTCCGCTCCCCTGTTTACGAGCGCCGTCCTCTCGTTCCAGGTCAACGCGGACGCCGGCGACACCTTTAAGGTGACAATCGGCACACTATCCGTTGGCCAGCTTGGCCTGACGACGGCGTCGATCGACGTCAGCAGCGCTGCCGCCGCCTCAACGCAGCTCGGCGTCATCGACGGTGCGCTGAACACTATATCGTCAAAGCTTGGAACGATCGGCTCGAGCCAGAAGCGGCTCACATTCCGTCAGGATGGGCTGTCAATCGCTATTTCGCACAATGAAGCCGCGCGCAGCCGAATTGCTGACGCCGACTTTGCGAAAGAACAAATGGAGATTGTAAAACTCCAGATCCTGCAGCAGACTGGAATTGCAGCACTTGGCCAGGCCAACACTGCACCCCAGTCGGTCTTGCAGCTGCTTCAATAGAAGCAACGGGCCTGGCCCGTTCAAGATGAAATGACGGTGAATGCTTAAGTATCCGTCGATTTGAACGAACCAGACCTAGGAATAATAAGGCGCACGGGACGGCCTCCTACAACCGCCCCGTGCTGACCCCGCCCGAGTATTACCAATTATTATTTCCGGCAACAATTAGTATTCATTCAGGAGGAGTATTCTCATGTCTTTTGGGGACCTAACACGGGTCGCAACGAACCTGCAGTCGCTTGAGTCGCTGTATTCGTTGCAGAAGACCAACAACGAGCTGGGCATGCGCCAGCTTCGTCTGTCCACGGGTAGCCGAATTAACAATGCTGAGGATGACTCGGCCGGCTACATCATCTCGTCGAAGCTTCAGGCCAAAGTTCGCGGCCAGGCCCAGGCGCTCGCCAACATTGGGGATGCAAAAAGCCTCCTGACTGTTGGTGAAGGCAGTCTTTCGACCGTCATGGACATTCTGATGACCATGAAGGAAAAGACCGTCCAGGCCGCCAACGATACGCTTGGTACTTCTGAGCGCTCCGCGATCAAGAGCCAGCTCGACGCGCTGTCGGCTGAAATCACGGACATCCTGTCGGACACGACGTTCAACGGATCCGCTGTCTTCACCAGTGCGGCCAAAAGCTTCCAGGTTAACGCCGAAGCCGGTGACACCTTTGCGGTGACTGTCGGTACGCTTTCGGTTGCTGCCCTTGGTGTTGCTACGGCTTCGCTGCTTGTTTCGTCTGCGGCTGCAGCGTCGACGACCCTGTCGGGCCTCGACGGTGCTATCACAGACATCGCGAACAAGCTCGGAAGCATCGGCGACAGCCAGAGCCGGCTGACGTTCAAGCAGGACGCAATCTCGATCGCCATGACCAACAACGAAGCCGCTCGCAGCCGTATCGCGGATGCCGACTTCGCCAAGGAACAGATGGAGATCGTCAAACTGCAGATCCTGCAGCAGACGGGCCTCGCGTCCTTTGCTCAGGCTAACTCTGCCCCGCAGGGCGTACTTAGCCTGTTCTAGATCACAACCTCCCGGGGATCGGTTCTGGTGCTTGCTCCCGCTCCCATGGGTTAGACGACAAAGCGTCGTCGAACGGAAGGTGGCCTCATTTTGGGGCCACCTTCCTCTTTTTGGTCGGGCGCTATTTTTTGTCGATCGCCTCGTCATGCGGCGGCTCCCGATGTGACAATGCCGTATCGAAGCGAGTTCACCACATGCTGGATATCCGCCGGATTCGGATTCGGATCTGACGCCATGCGCTCAAACGCACGTGCGTAGTTCTCCAATCCGGCACGCCCGCAGATCATCGCCAGGTTCTTGAGCAGCTCGCCGGTGTTGAGCGCAAATCGAGCGCTTGCCCCGACCTCTTCCATCACCTCACAGGCGCCAAGCAACATCAGCATGCCGTCGCCCGGCTCACCCGCGTGTATCAGCGCCAGGCCCGTAGAGTAGTATGCTATTGGCTCGGTGCGACTCAGATTCAACATCGCGTTGCAGTGTATCAATGCCCGCTCGGAATCTCCCACGTTCAACGCAACATGCGCGGCGAGCAGGTGCGTGTAGAACCCGTTGTGCTCTGACAGCGCCATGTAGTCGATCTCACCAAAGACGCGGTGTGCCTCGTCGAGCTCTTCGAGGATAAACAGCACCACGCCGAGCTGGTACCCGTAGTAGGCGCGGTACCGGGAAGACGTCGCTTCCGCGTACTCCGCACGCAGCAGGTCAAGGCGAGGCCGGTACTTCTCCTTCATCTTGTCGGCCGCGAGCGCATACCCGGTATGAATCACTTCGACGTCGCGCTTTACCCGTCGCAACCCTGTCTCTACCATATATTTATGAAGAGACGCCTCAATCTGATTGTGAACTCGACCCGCATAGCGAAGGTCGGGCACGTTCTTGAAAATCCGCTCCTGCCACATGCGGTCGGCAGCCATCAGTTTGTCCGGGCCGAGTTCGTTTCGAACCCTGAGTTGTGCCGAAGCGACTTCCTCGTCTTCGATGACCTCGCGGATCAGTTTCCATCCGGCCACATCTTCGATGTACTCGTCGCCGTCCAGTACCAGGATGAAGTCACACGTCGCAAGATCGAAGGAGTGGTTACGAGCAAGTGCAAAGGAGTTGGGCCACTCGATTTCGTCGTAGACATCGGCGTACCGCTTCGCGATATCCTGCGTGCCGTCTGTAGAACCGGTGTCAACAATAACAATTTCATCCACATACGGTCTCGCGTGGGAGAGGCAGCGATCCAGTGTCTCTGACTCGTTCTTGACGATCATGCACAGACTTAGAGTCATGGGATGGGAGAATACTGGTGAGAGTTGAAGTGGCTTGAGTGGATCCGGGATTTCTGATCATTGGATTAATAGATCACACTTCACCGAATCGCCGCCCCGCCGACCCGAACATTAGTTGGTCGACATGACGTGCCACGCGAATAATCAATAACTACAATAGTTGGGCAATCATTGAATACTAACCGTAGCGCTTCGCTGATGCGCGAAACGTGCCAAACCACAAAATCGATTCGCCACTGCAGCGAA
>JAUIJQ010000176.1 GCA_030431165.1 Rhodothermia bacterium
ACTTGAACTCGAGGTTCGCCCGAAGCACGACGTTGTGATGATCAAGCGTCTCGGCGGGTAACTCGTTTAGTTTGGGAGTCTCTTTGACAAGCCTCCGATATCGCTTGCGTCTTACGCGATACGAATCCAGCGTTTCTTCGGTCGGATTCAGGATGACTCTGCGCCTGAACCCATCCACAATCGCGGTTGCCCCTGGCTCCGCGATGTCACTGATCTTGTGCGTCCCGACGACTGCCGGTACTCCAAGTGATCGCGCCATGATCGTTGCGTGGGAGGTTGTCCCCCCGAAATCCATGGCACACCCAAGCACGCGCGTCTTCGGCCGACTGAACAGCACGATGTCGGCCGCGGTGAGATTCTCAGCAACCACCACACGATTCGGATCAATTGCCGACAGAAACTGCTCCCGCCGCAGGTGTCGAATGATACGCTCTTCCACATCCGACAGATCATTGACGCGCTCACGCAACAGTTCGTTGGGCGATGCCGCCAGACGTCGTCGGTGCTGATCAATCACCGACCTCACTGCAAAGTCGGCCTTGTATTGTTCTTCGTGAATCAGGGCACGGACCTCTTCAAGCATGAGGTCATCACGAATCATCAAGCCCTGAGCGACAAAGATCTCGGCGCTCTGGTCGCCGATCTTCTCCCGCGTGATACTCTCGATCTTCGCGAGATCCTTCGCCGAGCGGGCAAGCGCGTACCGCAGTCGTCCCAACTCGGCATCCACGTCGTCTGGCTCGATCCGCTCTTCCTCGACGTGGATATGCGAGCGCGAATACACGTAGATGGGGCCGATCGCGTATCCCGGAGCACCGCCCGTTCCGGATATTACAATCTCGTCGCCATCACCTGGTCGGACGTTGCCCATCGTCACGTGGCCTCACCAAATCCCTCTTCAAACAAGGAGACAAGCGCCTCTGCGGCGTCGGATTCGTCGGGCCCGGAGAACTTCAATGTCAGCTCGGCTCCCTGCTCCGCAGCAAGTGTCATCACCCCGATGATACTCTTGCCATTAATCTCATAGCCATCCTTCTCGATGAAGAACTCGCTCTCGAACTTGGAAGCGGCGCGCACAATCATCGAGGCGGGACGAGTGTGGATCCCGGCTCGATTGGCGACGGTGACGGTTTCGGTAATCATCCTGTGGCTATCAGATTCGGCGACAATCTAAGACAGTCCGCCGCTTTTTGCGTCCCGGATATGCGGTGCCGTCAGTGGGTCCGGCGATTGAGTTGATCGATGAGCGCAAGCAGCGCATCGCGCGGGGTCCCAGCCGGAAGGCGTTCGATGCGGTGTGCCGCAGATTCGGAGTAGACTGAGACGCGATCAGCGGCCCGGTCAAGAACGCCCGACGTGGCCAACTGCTCAACGGCTTCGTCAACCTCTTCGGGCTCGAATCCGCCACGACCCAGGGCATCTCTGACATAGCTCCTTGTGGCGCCGCCCTGCTCCAGCGCATCAACGATCAAGTAGGTTCGCTTCCCTTCTATCAGGTCCTGTCCCCTTCGCTTGCCCCAGCGTTCTGTGTGGGCGGTTGCGTCGAGCAGGTCATCCTGAATCTGGAACGCGCGGCCAAGCTCTACGCCGGCGTGATGGAGGTTGGCCGCAACATCCGACGGCGCACCGGCGGCAAGGGCACCGCACTCAAGGCAACAAGCGAGCAACGCCCCGGTCTTCCCGTCAATCATCTTGAGGTACTCATCGACACTCACATCGTCAGACCGCTCAAACGCCATGTCGAGCGCCTGCCCTTCGCACAGCCGCCGAACCATCCGCGAGAAGGCGGATCGAACCGCACCGGCGGTATTTACCGGCCCGTCGGCGAGTAGCTCGTAGGCTACGCCAAGCAGAAGGTCACCCGCGAGGATCGCCATGCTCTCGTCCCACTTCACATGAACGGTCTCGCGCCCGCGTCTAGTCACGGACCGGTCCATAACATCGTCGTGGACCAACGTGAAGTTGTGAAACACCTCAATGGCCGCTGCTACCGGCATCACCTCTTCGCGATCAGCACCGTACGCCTCACCGGCAAGAACGGTCGCGATGGGTCTTACACGCTTTCCACCGCCTGACAGGACGTAGCGGCACGCCTCGTACAAGTCACGTGGTGTTCCGTCGAGCGGTATGCCGCTCAGAAATTGCTCGACATCGCTACGGATGTCTTCCAGAAGGTCGCGTGGTGATTCGGGCGGATTATCGGCGGTCATTGACCAGGTCGCCCGAGATCACACGGCGGATACGATCGTGGACGTCGTCTACCGAGCCCACGGCATCTACGCGCACCAGCTTGCCCTGACTCCGGAAGTACTCTTCGAGCGGGAGTGTCTTCTCGCGGTAAACATCCAGGCGGCGCTGGATCGCCTCGGGCCGATCGTCAGACCGCTGCAGAATCATCTTTGCGGGAATGTCGGGCGGCGGCGGATTAAAGTCGAGGTGGAAGTTCTGCCCAGTCTCACGATGAATCCTCCTGCGGGACAACCGTTCGATAATTATGGCATCTGGGAGGTAGAGACTGACGACCGATTCCAGCGGCGTCCCGTTTGAATCGAGAAACTCATCCAGCCACTCGGCCTGCTCCAGCGTACGCGGGTAGCCGTCCAACACGAAGCGATCGTAGTCGTTGTCAGCAATCGCGTCTTCCGCCATTTTCCGGACGAGTTTTCCGGGTACGAGACGGCCTTCGCGAACGTAGGCACGCGCTTCTTCGCCCTCAGGCGACTTGGCCTTGATGGCGGCCCGAATAATATTCCCCGTGGAAATGTGAGCCAGTCCGAGGCGGCTGACGAGCAGCGCTGCCTGCGTCCCTTTTCCAGCCCCCGGGGGCCCAAACAAAGCAATCCGCATAAACAACTAGTAGACTGACCTCTACGGCAACACGTGTACTACGCAACTATCGGGCCCGAAACGGACCGGTGGGGTGCTGCCGCGGGAGCGCAATATGATAACGCCCGTCGCGCCCATAAGCCGCTCCTTCAGGCGAAAAACTGATAAATCTACGCAGGCGTGGAACCGCTTTCAGTACCACCATCCGCGCCGCTGCCCGCCGATTCACCGGCCCGCGACAACGCATATCGGACTCCCGCGTTCGCGAGCGTGAGCACCAGACTGCGCATCAAGCCGCCTGAAGACGACGCTGTGGCAACCTGGTCGGGGCGGGATATCCGGTCAAGCAGCTCGGCGACATCGGGCGTGGGATCTTTGCCTTCAGACAGGGACGATGCCACCGACCGCGTCAGTAGCGCAGCGATCTGCCCCGGGTCATCCGGCAGGTCCTTCTGCTTCTTCGATCGGCGGGGGCGCGTGAGAAGGAAACCGACGGCAAGTCCGCCGACAAGTGCGGCACCCAGGCCAAGCCATGCGTTTTCTGTGACGGCTTTCTTGACGGACGCCCCGGTGTCGGTCACCTCGCGCTGCAGGGCACCGAGTCTACTCGTGATCGACGCACTGGTCGATTCAAGTTGCGCCTCAACTTCAGCCCGCGACGGCCGCCGTGCCGACTGCACCCTCGCATCGTACCGGGCGACCTCCTCTGCGGGCTTGCGCCCGTTGGTCTTCTTGAGCCCTGTCCCCGGAGCCGTGTGTATCGAGGTTTCTTCTTTGTTCACTTCTTGTCGGATCGCTCCTTCCCGATTTGGACGAACTTCGGCCTGAGGAGATGAAGCAGGATTGTAATAAGCAGGATTACGCCGCCGACGATCAGAAAACCGAGGGCAAGGTGCCCCAGCCATTCACCCAGCGCGATAGATGCAGCGAGCAGCAGAAACAGCAACCCCACAGCACCTAGAAGGCCAACGGCCACACCCGATGTTGCCTCATTGATTCTTTCTTCGACGCGATCTTCAACTTGAATCTGGGTCAACTCCATACGAAGCTCAACCCACGCCTTCACGTCGTCTATCAGGCCACGCGTCTGCTGCCCGATTCGTTGTATCCGGGTATCGCCAGACAATCGCTGTTTTGTCTTATCCGCAGGCTCCATGCCGTGCTCGTGTCTATTCGTGGATCCGGGCGCATTGACCACGGATCGCAGTTTCCAATCAGTATTGGAACACTGACTTGGCGGTATCGGTTTCCTGCCGCGGCACGCCAATCCCGTCACGCTTGGTGCCCGAAACTCGGATCTGTCGTTAACCCGTGGTTACATCAACACGTACGCCCAACCCGCGCAGCATCAAGTTCTCCCCGGAATCCGGGAAGTTCGGATTTGGCGGCCTCCATTCGTTCGCCTCGGCACGTGAGGCTGTCGGCCACACGCTCGCTGAATCGCTGTTCGCCATACCCGTGGTTACCAATGTCCTTGTACTTCCGGAGTTTGTAACGGTCACGGTCGACGAACCGGCAAGTTGGGAAAAATGGTTCGCGCGTGTTCTAGCAGTACTTGAGGATGCGGTGCTTGAGGAGCGTTAGGCCCATCGTGGCGAACGCACCATCCGGAGTTATGTGGTCGCGCCGCAGAGGAAGTCGATCGTATCTACGCCGTCGGGACACCAGTTGATCGACGGATGTTGGGCAGATCCTATTGGCGAGACCAGCCGCCTGTCCAACTCATCTGACTCGTCTGACTCGTCTGACTCGTCTGACTCAGGCCAGAGCACGTCTGGTGAAACGCTGGTCAGGACAACCTGTACCGTTCTGCCCTGGCCGCTGAGCCACTCGCCAACCTCGCTGAGCGCTTTGTAGCTGGCCCATCGAATATGGCAGGGCTCTTTTACCTCGGGCTCTCCGGCACTAACCAGGAAAGACAAGTCATCCGCGTAGGCGCACGACTGCCCGAGCGCCTCAAGCATCGCTTTCGGAATCGCCAGTCCACCGGCAGTACGCGGGTGAGCGGGAAAAACGCCGCGAAATGTGGCCGCCGCCGCGAGGAAGCCGTCCGGGGCAAGATGCTCGGGTGCAAACACGATCGCAGCGTTTCGACACCCGCGACCCTCGTGCAGCAGGCAGTCCTCCGCGAGATCAAGCCAGGCGTCGGCAGATTCATTTCCTGTAACAACAGCAACGCCGAACCCGCTGCCACGAAGCAGCATCTTGTTCTCAGCGATCCCCGCCTCGATTGCCTTCTTCTGCACATCGTGTACCGTGTCGTCGGCGCCCGTTGCAATAACCCACTCAGCAACTCGCAGTGCTGTCTCAAGATCAACGAATCGGCCTGGCGTATCCTGCACCGAAGTCTTGTGCACCGAAGTCTCGCGACTGGCCGCCAATTGACGAACAGACTCGGCAAAGGCCTTTAGCAGATAGGGCGATCTGGACGAGCTGACTCCGACGTACGCGTGCCCCGAGAGTGTAACTGCAAGCCAGTCCTGCAGGTCGACAAAGGGCACGTTCCCGGCGCCAAGGACCGCGACAGTACCGGGGTGGTCAGCCTGACGACCCTGCACCCACGCGTGCAGCTTCGGTTCAGTGAGCTCGCTCATCTGCTGATCGATTGCAAACTCAATGGCTTCAGACGTGAAGACGTTGTCACAGGAAAGCGTCCGATCTACCGCTTCACGCCGGGCACCAAAATCCGGATCTGACCATCGCCCGGCGGTTTCCGCAATCAACGCTATGAGTAACGACTGGTCAGCCACGCGTCTATCCGGCCATTGCGCGTCCGACAACCACACCCAACGCGACGAGGGCGACACCGACGATGTTGCTCGCAACCATATACAGCAAACCCATTGCGATGCGGCCGCTGGACATCAGTTCAAATCCTTCGAAGGCAAACGTCGAAAACGTCGTCAGCGACCCAAGTACTCCAACGAGCAGGAGGAGACTGATGCGCCGGTCAAACTGCGACGCTTGCAGAACGGTCCAAAGAATGCCAATCAGGAAGCAGCCGAGAAGGTTGACGATCGCGGTCGCCACCACGAGACGCCCGCCAAACACAAGGGGCACAACTACAGATGTAAGGTACCGCAGCGATGCCCCCACGGCTCCGCCAGCCGCAACTACAAGAATGTCAGTTAACAAGCGCATTGGATTCCCGGATCGCCCACAGCAGTACAACAAAGAAAGAGGGGGGCGACGTTTTCCGCCACCCCCCTCTCTACATTTCCAGCTTCAGCGCAGGCTTTAGCTGTTGTCCTCTTCCTCGGCCGGCTCTTCGCCTTCCGACGTCGCGGCACTCTCGGCCGCAGCATCGTCTGCTGCCTCGGCAGCAGCAGCCTCCTGCGCTTCCATCTTCGACTTGAGGGCCTCGAGACCACTCAGTTCTGCAAGCGTAGTCGGGCCACTGGCAGCGGCCTGCTTCTGGTACTCGCGAACGTCGGCACGTTCTTCGTCCCGCTTGGCCCGTTTGACCTGGCGTTCCTGAGCAACCTTCGCACGCTCTGCTTCAACCTCCGAGGCCGTTTCGCTCGCCACGATCTCCTTCTGGCTTGGATCGCAACGCACGATGCGCAGTCCCGTCAGCTTTTCGCCCAGCGGATAGTAGCGACGCATATTCTCATCGCTGCCATGCTTGAGTTCAGAGGACGGAATAGTAGCCTCGACGTCGAGCGGCAGATTGACGATGACGTTGTCGTCCTCGAGTCTGACAATCGTACCCTCCGTCTCTGTCCCCGGCGCGTAGACTTCCGTGAAGTGGGTCCACGGGTTTGTCTCTACCTGCTTGTGACCGAGTGAAATCCGGCGTTCATCGGTGTCGATGTTGAGCACGACGACGTCCATCTCCTGCCCCTTCTTGACGAGTTCGCCGGGGTGGCGAACCTTCTTCGTCCACGACAGGTCGGAAATATGAACGAGGCCGTCGATCCCTGGCTCGATTTCCACAAAGACACCGAAGTTGGTGATGTTGCGGACAGTACCACGCATGACCGTACCAG
>JAUIJQ010000177.1 GCA_030431165.1 Rhodothermia bacterium
CGGATAGGTAGACATCGTGCACGACCCGCAGCAACCGCTATTCGCTTCCGACCGCGAACGTCGACTGTGGTATCTGTCGTTCGCGGCAATAGCGGCGGTCTACGCAACACTCGGGCTCTCGTCGACGCTCGCGGCACAACTGAACAACCAGAATGTCGCAGCGGTAGTCTTCCTACTGTGCATGTCTTTGATCGGTGTCGGCATTCTGACGCAGGGCCTGCGCATCCGCCCGGGTGGCCGACAAATCGGCGTTACGCTGGGTATCGTCGCCGTATACGTTTTTCTGTTCTTCCGCACGACAATGCCGGAACGCAGCCACCTGATTGAGTACAGCGTTGTCGCAGCACTACTATTCGAGGCCCTAACCGAGCGCGCAGCACACGCACGACGGGTACCTACGCCGGCGCTGCTGGCGATCGCCGCGACGACGACAATTGGTGCGATCGACGAGGCAGTTCAACTGTTCCTGCCGAACCGCGTTTTTGACCCGGCAGATATCGTCTTCAACGCATCGGCGGCGGTATTCGCCGTCCTTTCGTTGTGGCTGCTAAGACTGGCGAAAAACCGACGTATGCGAACCGATCAGGCGTGAGCATTCGGATCGCCAGGTTCGTTACGGCGGCTATGCCGCGTCAATCGTCGGGATCGTCACGACGGCTGCGCCGCCTCAATGGTTCGGATCGTTACGATTCCTAGGCGGGATTCGAAAAGTCACGACCGATCAAACGATTCTGGACGATCCTCCGATCAAACGATCAAACGATTCCTAACGATCGTACGATTCCTAACGATCAAACGATCAAACGAAATCACATATCCACCGTCTCCCTCTCGCGCAGTACGAGCGACTCGATGAAAAACTCCATCATCCGCTGCTGGTTAATGCCCGAGTGACCGGCGTCTGGTCCAACCTGCACCTCAAACGACTTGCCGGCCTCCTGCAAGGCCTTGATCAGCATCATCGAGTTGTTGGGGTGCACGTTGTCATCAGCCGTGCCGTAGTAGATCATCAAGTCACCCTCGAGATCTTCGGCGTAGTTCATCGCGTTCCCCTTCTCGTATCCTTCCGGATTATCCTGCGGCGTGTACATGTACCGCTCGGTGTAGATCGTGTCATAGTGGTGCCACGACGTCACGGCTGAAGATGCGGATGCCGCTGCAAACGCATCAGGGTGCCGGAGTAGCGCAAGCGCGGATGCATATCCGCCATACGAAGTCCCGTAAATCCCAACTCTGCTGCCGTCAATGAACGGTAGCTTCGCGAGTTCACGCGAGGCAGCCGCTGCGTCGTCGATCTCCACTTCACCGAGTCGAAGATAGATCTGGTCGAGTGACCGCTTGCCTTTGCCAGAAGCCGCGCGGGTGTCAATCGTCACGACGATGAAACCGTATTCCGTGTTGGGATGCGGCAGCGAAAACGTCTCGCGGGCACCGGTGTTGCCCGGGCCCAGGTACACCGAAAAAAGCACGGGGTACTGCTTCGACGCATCAAAGTCGCTCGGCTTGTGCATCATGCCCTGCAGTTGCGTACTGCCGTCAGCAGATGTGTACGAGAACATCTCCACCGGCTGGAGCCCCAGCTCTTCGACGCCGCTCATGTCACTCTCCGCCACAACCGCGACCTCTCGCCCCCTGTCGTTGAGCAGACGCGTGACCGGCGGAACCTCGTGGGTTTGCGATACGTCGGTGAACCACTTGCCATCAGGGGAAACGGTCACCGTGTGGTGGAATGCCGGGTCCGTGAGTCGCCGATCACCTCGGCCGTCAAATCCGACCCGGTGAAGCTGCTGCTTCATGTAGTTGTCACCGCTTCGCGCGTAATACCAGAGCTGCTTTGCACGCTCATCGACTTTGACGATCGATCCCACCTCAAACGGATGGTTAGTAAGCGTCGCGAGAAGTGTACCGGTCAAGTCGTACAGGTAGTAATTCTTGAATCCGGTCCGTTCCGACTCCCAGATGAAGCGCTTGCCGTCTTCGAGCCACACGATTGTAGGCCGATTATCCGTCCAGGACGCAGGCCATTCTTCGCGTACAACGACGCGGCACGATCCATTTGCGGGCGCACACGCGGTAAACTCCATCACGTTCTGGCGCCGGTTGGTCCGATTGAGCAGAACCTCGCTGCCGTCGGCGCTCCACGAAACGCTGTACGCGTAGTACCCTACTACGTCGGGCTGGAACGGCTGGCCCATCCGGATGTCGAGCTTCTGCGACTTGCCTTCAGCCAGGTCGTAGACAAGAAGATCAACGACCGGATTGTCGGTCCCCGCCTTGGGATACGCCTCTACCTCAACGCTCCCCTCTACTGTTGCCTGTCCCGTCTGAAGGAAGTAGTCTCGGACCGGCATCTCGTCGAAACGATAAAAGGCAATCTTCGAGCCATCCGGTGACCACCACATTGCGGTGCGCTGCGACAACTCCTCGCCATATACCCAGGATGCCGTACCGTACTTGATACGACGCTCCTCGGAACCGTCAGTGGTAATGGCTCGCTCGTTGCCGCCATCAGCATCTGAGACCCACAGGTTGCGTTCGCGGTAGAACGCTTTCCGTGTCGAGTCTGGCGACATCGCTTCGGTTGCCTGGCGGCCGCGCGCGACGCGACGCATGCCACGACCAAATCCGCCTGAAGACTCCGTCTGCTCCTCCTCCGCCGCAGTTCTACTGCGCACGTCAAAGCGCCAGAACTTGTCGCCGAACGAATACGTGAACGAGCGGCTGTCATCTTCCCAGGCGGGGCGAATTGCGCCAGACACCATGGCCTCCCGCATCTGGGGTACCACCTCGGTGTACCGGTCATAGCCGGGCATATCGGCGATGCGACCCTGTCCGTTCGCGGCGGCTAGTGGCACAAAGGACGCGACGGCGGCGAAAAGAAGACGGCGAGCGACGGCTTTCCTGGACATGACTGTAACTCCGGGCGGATGCTCATTGGGACGGGCGCTAACCGCTACGAAACGCCGCCCGAACGATATGGTTCGGTGCCCGGCCACATTCGCGCACTGTTCCATCCTCCCTCGTGCAAGATTGCTGCCGTCGAAGAAAACGTTATCCTGACGTTCACGATGCTGGGTGCAAGGAACGAGATCGAAACGCGAACCGCATTCGCCAAAAGCCGAGTTCTGTCATGTCTTCCACTACCAGTCGCAACGCCGCGTGTCCGTGCGGAAGCGGAAAAAAGTACAAGCACTGCTGTGAAGGTAAAGCCTCGCAGCGCACCTCGCGGTTTGCCGCGACGGCCGGCCTTGCGCTGCTTGCCATCATGGGAATCATTGCCGTCGGCGTTGCTATATCGAGCGGCGGAAGCGGCGGCGGAAGCGAGTCCGCACGCAACTGCCCGCCAGGGCAGGTCTGGTCAGCCGAGCACAATCACTGCCACTAGAGGGCGCTTACCGACTCGGCCCTGGCATACCGCAGGCTCAATCATCCGGGTCGCGACGTCTACTTTATCTCCACCCGGATATCCGGCCCCTTCGCCTTCTCGCCGTACGGTATCGACACGACGAGTACACCGTCACTCATCCGAGCTTCGATATTCTCGACGTTCAAGTCCGCACCCAGTTCAAAGGATCGCTCGAACGACTTGATCGGGTACTCCTGCAGTCTGAAGTTCGGTCGGTCAACCTCGGGCTCACGGGTACCGGATATGTACAGCACGTTGTCGGTTATTGAGACAACGATGTCGTCGGGGTCGAAGGTCAACGCGTGTACGCGAACTTCGATGTTGTCATCGTGCTCGATGATGTTGACGGGGATGTTGTGTTTGGGCCGGCGATATCCCCAGCTTCCGCGGTTCATCCGCATCTTTCGTTCCCAGCCCTCGGGGCCGCGTCGTCGCCAGTGTCCTGCTCCGCAAATCATAGTTCGTTAGATCGTTGTGATCGTTGTGATCGTTAGATCGTTGTGATCGTTAGATCGTTGTGATCGTTAGATCGTTGTGATCGATGGATAGCGCTGTTTCTTACCTGCGCCTTGAACATATTCGCATGGGTAGACGCGCGTGAGGCGCGATTACTTCAATCGCCCCAGAACTCTTCGTAGTAGTCCCCCAGGGCAGCACGGAGTTTGATCACAGCGTACCGCTTCCGTGAGATGATTGTCTTCAGGTTCTCCCCCTCTTCCTCGGCGATTTCGCGCAGCGTGACGCCGTCAATTTCATTTCGGATAAACACGATGCGCTGGTTCTCGGGCAGATCGCCAAGCGCCGCCTCGAACAGGTCGAAGAACTCCGACAGATACAACTCATCTTCGGGCGATTCCTCGCTGACGTGTCCGTCGACGTCGGACTCGCCAAGCCGAACCGGCTCAATTCTGCGATATGCGTCGATGACCCGGTTGCGGGCAGACCGGTACAACCAGGCCGCCGGGTACTCGATGATTGCGCCGCGCTCCAGCGACCGGATGAATCCGTACCAGACGTCCTGCGCGATATCCGCGACTGCCTCAGGATCGGGACCCTTCGAACGAATAAAGCGGCGCAGCACGGGGTCAAATGCGTCTATGAACGCCGCGAAGTCTACGTCTACGTCTACGTCTACATCTCCGTCACTATCCACGACACGCCCATAGTCATGCTCGTCGTCGCGGTCTACATCAGTTTGGCGGGATACCATACCATACAGACGATTGATCTACACGCTTTACTTTAACGGACGCAGAGAGAATTTACGTGGTGCAAACAGGTACTCGTGGAGCACCATGCCTGCACCGATTGTCTTCTTCGATATAGCAGACACACCCCGACTTGAAGTTCCGGGCGTTGTCGTCCTCGGTCTGTTCAGGGATCCGGCCGGAAGCCCGATGGGAGTCGTTGAGATGGAGAACGGTAAGCACAGCGTGCCGTAGCTCGATAACCGAGGGTCAGACCGAACCTGCAGAATGTCGAATTGCCTTGATCCCCGTCAGCCTCGTGGACAACTTCATCGTGCCGCCCCCCTCACGCGCACCGACGGCAACCAAGGATTCTGACATGAACCGCAATACTATTCACCGACCCGCACGCAATGCCGGCCGGGTACTATTTATCGCCCTCGCGACGACACTGGCCGTAGCCGGCTCAGGTACTGCAACAGCCCAGTCCACTTGCTCCCCGGCCGTCGGCGAGGCCTACCTTGACGCGGGCAATGTCAGGGCACGTATCCCCACCAACGGAAGCCTGTTCTACCGAGGAAGCCCTGCCGTATACGAAGTCCCAAAGGGCGACGGCGCACACGCCGTCTTCGCCTCCAACTTCTGGCTCGGCGGATTTGTGGGCGAAAACCTTCGCGTAGCCGCCGCGCGGTACGGGCAATTCGAATACTGGACAGGGCCCCTGGATGAAGACGGCAATCCGCTGGATGACTGCTCTGCTTTTGACAAGGTCTGGGAGATCACACGAGAAGAAATCGAGACCTACGAGACAACAGAGTTTGCGTCGGCCAACCTGTTGAGTTGGCCTACCGGGCTTGGCGCGCCAACCCTTGCACCCGCTGAATCTGACGGAATCGACAACGACGACGATGGCGACGTTGACGAACCCGGCGAGATGACCTCGATCACGCGCACCGTGCTGGCCATGGATCTCGCGGATCGTATTGACCGCATCATCGACCTTGAGGCCGGCGAGCGTCCCGACATGCTGGGAGATCAGATGTTGTGGTGGATCATGAACGATGTTGGCAATACGCACGAGTCAACTGGATCCGACCCGATCGGCGTCGAGATCCATGCAACGGCCTTTGCCCACGAGTCGGTCGAAGGACTTGGCGGCGTTGGTCCCGGTGGCGACGCGTCGTTCTACCGTGACAACACAACGTTCTACCGATACCGAATCTGGTATCGCGGCAGCGAACCGCTTGAGCGGGCCTACGTCGGATTGTTCGCGGATCTTGAGCTTGGCGACTTTGCCGATGACTACCTGGCGACCGACACAACGCGGGCACTCGCGTACGTGTACAATGCGGACAACGACGATGAAGGGAGCGCCGGCTACGGCGCCGCCCCTCCCGCGCTCGGCTACACGCTGCTCGAAGGGCCAACGGTCGCGTCTGTTGGCGATACCGCGACGGTTGCAGGCAGCAGGGTGCCTGACCGGCGCGACGTGGGACTCACGTCAACCATGATGTTTGTCAAGAACGATCCCCCGGTGGCAGCTTCAGAGTATTACAACGTAATGCAGTCGCTTTGGTATGACGGAGAGCCACTGCGTGAGGGCGGTACGGGTGTCAACATGGCTGATCCCGCGGCACCGACGCGCTTCATGTATCCCGGAAACCCGCTGATCGGCGCCTACTGGTCGGAGGTCAACGGTGACAACGCCGGCACGCCTAACGAGCCATACGACAAACGGGTTGTGATGGGATCCGGGCCATTCGAAATGGCTTCGGGCGAAATGCAGGAGATCGCATTCGCCATCGTATGGGCGCGTGGCACAGACAACATGGACTCGGTGGTCGAACTGCTGGCCGCAACGGATAGCGTTCGTCAGACGTTCAGCCTGCCTGTGTTCAACGTGTCGAACGCGCACACACCTGAAGAGCCGACCCATCTGTCGCTCACCGTCAGTCCGAATCCTGCCGCCGCGCGCGTTGATATTCGGTACCAATTGCTGGAACCTGCTGTGGTTCAGCTGGACGTGTTTGATATTGTCGGACGTCGCGTGCGTCACCTGCTGTCCGAACCCTCCTTGGCCGGTGGCCGTGCCGTCTCGCTCGATGTGACCGAGTTGCCATCGGGCGTGTATTTCATCCGCCTTGAGTCTGGAACTGCCGTC
>JAUIJQ010000178.1 GCA_030431165.1 Rhodothermia bacterium
CGCCACTACCGTTGCCGTACAGGAATACGCCGCCGGTCGGCCGTCGCCCGCGTTCCCAGGTCGCGGCGAATATCGTGTCTGGTGACCGCGGGTTTATCGCGACATCGATTGCACCGGTAGAATCATTTACAAACAATACACGCTCCCAGGATTCTCCGTGGTCGGCTGACCGATATACGCCCCGGTCCGGGGTCGGCGCAAAGTATGATCCGACTGCGGCTACGAATACCCGACTTGGGTCGGCGGGATCAATCGCAACGCGCCCGATCGAAGCGGTTCCTTCAAGCCCTACCGGTTGCCAGTCCAGTCCGCCGTTTGTCGATCGGTACATGCCAAGACCGGGCGCGTTGTTGTGCCCACCGTTCGACTCGCCGGTGCCAACGTAAAGCGTGTCCGAATCGTCTGGGTTGATCGCGATATCGCCAATCGTCAGGACGGCGTAGTCGTCGAATATGGGCACCCAATTCTGACCGTCGTCATCGGTTTTGAACACGCCGCCGGTCGCCGCCGCTGCATACGCGACGCCCATCCGATTGGGGTCGTACTCGATGTCGACTATGCGACCACCAATATTCGTTGGGCCGACGAACTCCCAACTCGCCGCACGTTTGTTCAGGCGCTCGCCCAGCTTACGCTCGCGAATGGAGGACTGGATCGATGCGCCATCGTATTGGTAGTGCGGATAGGTGCGCTGGACCCAATGCCAATCGGATGGCTTTCGGGGTTGGTCGATCGGCTCACGCGAACAGCCCGACAACAGCACCGTTAGTGCGATACCGGCGAACAGCGGCGCCAAGCGCAAAGCAAGAGGGCCGGCGAAGCGACGCATTTGTATCTTTGACAAGATCACCAGACAACTTGATGGCACTGATTCGCTTTGAGAATATCGGGAAGGCCTTTGGTTCCCGCACCGTCTTCTCCGGAATCACCGATGAGGTTGATCCGGGCGAGTACATCGCGGTGGTGGGCCCGAACGGTTCGGGCAAGTCCACGCTACTCCGTATTGCTGCCGGGTTACTGCGGCCATCGAGCGGTTCCGTGACATTGTATCGCGGCGGTACAACAATCGCGGACGAGTACCGATCGCGTGTCATCGGTTATCTCGCTCCGTACGTTCAGTTTTACCGAGCACTGTCGGCGCGAGAAAATCTGTCGTTCCTTGTGTCACTACGTGCGCGCACCGACGTTGGTCGCGTAGATGAGGTGCTTGGCCGCATTGGGCTGTCTGATCGCGCCGACGATCTGGTCGGCGCTTTTTCGTCGGGAATGTTGCAGCGGCTCCGACTCGCTGCGGCGATTGTGCACAATCCGGACGTTGTCCTGCTCGACGAA
Organism: Rhodothermia bacterium; assembly: GCA_030431165.1. GTDB lineage: Bacteria > Bacteroidota > Rhodothermia > Rhodothermales > JABDKH01 > JANQRN01. Next base: position 1,333 of record JAUIJQ010000178.1, read on the forward strand.
CCGTTTGCGAACCTGGATGAGCCGGGAGCAGCACTGGTGTCTTCGGTAGTTGAGGAGACACGCTCGCGAGGAGGCGCTGTGCTCGTGGCGACCAACCGGGCAGACGTTGCCGATGTTTGCTCCCGCAAGTTGCGGATAGCCGATCACGTGCCCCAGCACTGAGCGTTCTGTTTAACGTCGTGCGAAGCCCATTGCGCACGCTTTCACACTTATCGCTCCAGCCGCCCGCGCCACCGCCGCCGCTTCCGTCATCGTCGCGCCCGACGTGATGACATCGTCGATGATCATGACACGTGCACCGGACAGTGAGTGGTCGGTGGGTTGTAGTACTCCCGCGACGTTTTTCGCCCGGTCGTACTCGGTGAGACGAGTCTGCGTCATCGTTGCTCTGGACCTTGTCAGTGCATTCGGGTAATACCTGGCCCCTAAACGATTTGCCGCCCCGGCAGCCATCTGGCCTACCTGGTTGTATCCTCGCGACACGCGACGCATCCTGTGCAGCGGAACGGGTACGACGACGTCGATGGTCCAACCTCGACGGATTGCTTCGTCGGCAATGAGCTGCCCAATCGCCCCGCCAAGGAATGGCTGATTGCCGTATTTGATTGCACGGTGGATCTGTTGAATCGCCCCGGACTTCTCGAAAACCCAGAGCGCAAATATCCCATCGACAAGCGTCCCGTCGCAGTGCTCTGCAATTGATTGCTCTACTTCACGCTCAAGCGGCTGGTCCAGTCTGCACGAGCAGACTGCGCACAACGCGGCCCCACTCGTGGTCGGGTGGCGGCAGACGGCGCAGCGAACCGGGAAAACGAGTGAAAGCATACCTCGCATGGCGACCTCGTTGGCGGGGTGTATAGTTGGTCGGCTTTTTTCCCATATAGGGTTCAGGTGCACTAACTTGTGACCGTGCGGTGGGTACGTGTGGACCGGTCTGGGTCCTGCATCACGCTCTTTTGGCAGCTTTTCCGGCCACATACTGCCACACCCGCAGGTTCCGGTGCGCTGGCACACGTATTGTGTTTGTTGTAAGGAATCGCCGAAACGCTACAATCCAGGGATACGGAACGGACATGGCTTCACGACAACGCCGCGGAATGCTCATCAAGAACACGAACGCCCGGGCGGTTACGGTTGAGATGAGTACGCGAACTATTACGCTTAATCCGGGTGACGAGGCGCTCGTTACCCCCGAGGAGGTACAAGATTCGGCCCTTCGCGACCATTTGCAGGTTCGTGGAGTCTCGATCGTAAGACCGTCTACCGAGGCAGAGGAAGGAGAACTTCGTCGTGTGCTTAGTGGACAGGCGGCCGCGCAACCACAGGAAGAGCAGGAGGAGGCATAAAACATGGCGCGCATTCTTGCGCTTGAGCCCTGGTACGGCGGGTCACATCGTAATTTCATGGACGGGCTCGTGGAGCACTCGCAACACGAGTTTCAGACCATCACAATGGCCGCGCGCTTCTGGAAATGGCGCATGCAAGGCGGTGCCGTAACGCTAGCTCGAAAGACGAGAGAGGTTATCGAAGGGGGCTTTATGCCGGATGTGTTGTTCGCGTCTGACATGGTCAACCTGCCGGCGTACCTCGCCCTGACGCGCGATCTTGTGCCGGATGTCCCGGTGGTGGTCTACTTCCACGAGAATCAGCTCACGTATCCGTTACCGGAAGGGACGGAACGGGACTACACGTACGGCTACATCAATTACTTGTCGTGCCTTGCCGCTGATCGCATCGTCTTCAATTCCAGTTTCCATCGGGACCAGTTCCTCGAGGCGCTTCCATTGTTGCTGCGGGCGTTCCCTGACTACACACACCTGCACAGCGTCAATCGAATCCGGGAGAAGAGTGAAGTGCTGCATCTCGGAATTGAGCTGGAACGGCATGACCTGTATCGCGATCCCGTGTCGCGGGCAGCGCGCGAGCGTAGCGGGGTGATGACGGTCCTGTGGAATCAGCGGTGGGAGTACGACAAGAATCCGGAGGGCTTCTTCAGGCTGATGAATCGGCTGGATGACTCCGGTCACCGATTTAATCTCATCCTGGCCGGTGAGCATTTCAAGGAGCAGCCGCACGAATTTGAGCGGGCGTTTGAACGCTACGCCGATCGGATCTTGCACTACGGGTACGCCGAAGACTTTGAGGAATACAGTCGGCTGCTGCATCGTGCAGACATAGTCGTTTCCACGTCGATCCATGAGTTCTTCGGGATCGCAATCATGGAGGCGATTTACTGCGGTTGCCACCCCCTGCTTCCGTCGAAGCTGAGCTATCCCGAGTTGATTCCCGATTCGTTGCGAGAGCCGCTCCTTCACGCGCCGTTACTCTACGACACCGAGGATGACCTTTTCCGGATCGCGTCGGACCTGTTGTCTGGTCGTGAGAGACCCTTGCCCGAGGCGTCACTGCGAGGCATTCCGTCGCGTCTGGACTGGGACAGGCATGTGGATGCGTACGACCACATTCTCGATGACCTTGCGGGGCTTCGCGCCGGAGCCGGGCACGTCCTGGACCACGGGGTAGGCGAACTGCGACCAACCTAGGATTGCGGCGCTACAGTCGCCGGAAGATTGCTCGAAGGCGCAATTCCCACACCTTGAATGCGGCCTCTCGAACAATGGCGCGGCTCATCTTCGACTGTCCCTCAGACCGTTCGGTAAAAACGATCGGGACTTCCTTCAGTCTGAATCCGCGGCGCCAGGCGCGGTAGCTCATCTCGATCTGAAAGGAATAACCGTTCGAGTGGACGTTCTCGAAGTCGATCGCTTCGAGGACCCTCCGGTGAAAACACTTGTAGCCAGACGTGGCATCTTTCACCGGCATTCGAGTAATGACGCGCGTGTAGATGCCCGCTCCGTATGACAGAATCAGTCGCGGTAGTGGCCAGTTGATAACGCGGACGCCGTCGATGTAGCGCGAGCCGATCGCCAGGTCGGCCTCGTCGTTCTGAACAACTGATACGAGGCGGTTCAGATCAGCCGGGTTATGGGACATGTCGGCGTCCATTTCGCAGACAAAGTCGTACCCATGGTCAAGGGCGTACCGGAAGCCTTCCAGGTACGCGGTCCCCAATCCGAGTTTACCCGTGCGTTCGATCAGGTGCACGCGGCTCTGTAGATCTTCAGCGAATGAGCGTACGATAGCGGCTGTGCCGTCGGGCGAATTGTCGTCGACAACAAGCACGTCGATGTGCGGGTCCAGCGCGAGCACCCTGGTCAGAACCGACGAGACGTTCTTTGCCTCGTTGAAGGTCGGGATGACTACGACAACGTTCGACACGAGAGGAGGGAGAGAAACTGCGGGCTCAAAAAGTTACAGGCCAAAGATACGGTCAATCCCGGCCGATGCCCCGATCACGAAGAAAATCGAGGGTACTTTCAACAAGTTCGGGAGGTGCCGCGATCTTGCCCTCCGACTTGCACAGGTCAATTGTAGTGGAGTACTGATCCAGGAAACGTGCGCAGACGGCGCACTTTCCAACGTGCGCCTCGAAACTGGCGTTTGTGTCCTGGTCGAGTTCTTTTTCCAGGTAATCGACGATAAACGCGTTGGCATCCGCACACGTGAGCTGTGGCCGAAAGTAGTTCCGAAGGCGATCCAGAATGTTCATGACGGTCCTCCTATTCGGCGAAGTATTCTGACAACAACGCGTGCAGCGCCTGTCTGGCGCGATGAAGGCGAACGCGTACCGCGCCTTCGCTGACTCCGAGAATTGCGGAGACTTCGGCAGTTGGTAGCTCTTCAATGTCCCGCAACATCACGACAGTCCGGTAGTCCTCGGGAAGCCGGTCGATGCCTTCCCGCACGAGTCGGTGGCGTTCCTCTGATTCAACCAGCTTCTCGGGATTCCACCGCGGCGGCACCATGGACGGACGCCCGTTTGCATTGAAGTCTGGTTGCAGTCGGTCAACATCGAGTTCGTCGAGTGATGAAGAACGGGCGGACTTGCGAACGGCTGCTCTGGCAAGGTTGATACCAATCGCGTACAGCCACGTTGTGAACTTTGACTCCCGACGAAACGTGTCGCGTCGCTCGTATGCCTGCAGGAAGGTCTCCTGCATCACGCTCCGGGCCTCATCGCTATCCTTGACAAAGCGCTGGATAACGCGAAAGAGGCGCTCGCTCTCTTGTGCAACGAGGAGCCTGAACTCTTCCGGATCGCCGGCGAGCAGCCGCTCGATATCTGGCTGGCGTTGGGTTTTAGTGTCGGCCAATGGTGGCGTGTTACGCGGCCCGTCCCGACGAGACGAGGATGGCCGCTGTGGGATGGAGTGGTGGACGAAGGAGGGAGTTTAGGTCGGCCCGGCGCGTTCGTGCAAACCCACCGCGCCTGGGGATGGTTTCAAAGTGCAAATGCGGTTTCAAAGACGGAGGCGCTGGGCTATCTTCACAACAGCGAAATAGGCTATCCCGTAGTCTGTACACTGCGTTTTTTGGCGGATTAACGGTTCGGCATTTGCAGATTTGCGGCTGTCGGAAGTGCAACCGTACTGCAGGCAGCGCATTAAAGGGGCGGCACAAAAGTGTTTTGCCCTTTTGCCGGCTTTCCCTCGCGACCTGGACCTGTGATTCCATAGCCGCTTCACTCCCGGATTAGGATTTGGGAGGTAAGCCGGGATGACCGACTGGATTCATCAGGTGCTGATCGATTAGGCGTTTATCGATAGGGCAATTGGTTAATCAGGCGCTGATCGATCATGTTTGGATCTAGGGGGTGTTGATGAACGGCCCGGATGTGGCGTTCGGATGAGCGGGACCATCGCCGATGGCGTGCGGCGGTCCATCCTGATTTCGTGTTTATGTGATTTGCAGCACAACGAGTATGTCGAAGAGAACAAAAAACAACGGTACGGTGACTGAGGCGACAGAAGACACGGTGAAGGTCCGGGCATTTCCGGATGTCGAATGGGACCACGCAAACCTCGGCCTGTCGAAGGAGCAGGTGCTCGGCTTCTACGGCAACATGCTGCTGCAGCGACGCTTCGAAGAGCGGGCGGCGCAGATGTACGGGAAGCAGAAGATTTCGGGCTTCCTCCACCTCTACATAGGGCAGGAAGCCGTTTCGGCCGGTGCTGCAGAAGCAATCAACATCGGTCACGATTCGGTCATCACGGCGTACCGCGACCACGGAATCGGGCTCGCGCTAGGGATGGACGCGAATGCCTGCATGGCAGAGCTGTTCGGAAAGCGCGACGGCTGCTCACGCGGCAAAGGCGGTTCGATGCACTACTTCTCAGCCGAGCACAGACTCTTCGGTGGCCACGGTATCGTTGGTGGTCACGTTCCTGTTGGGACGGGGATTGCGTTTGGTCACAAGTACAAGGGTGACGGCGGCGTGTGCCTCTGCTTTCTCGGCGACGGCGCGGTCGGGCAGGGTGCTTTCCACGAAGC
>JAUIJQ010000179.1 GCA_030431165.1 Rhodothermia bacterium
CTTGAAGCCGCCGCCCTCGCCGCCTTCGACGATCAGCCCGTCAACACCGCAGTCCACGGCTTTTTTCGCCGCCGACAGGTTAGGCACCACGTGGTAAACCGTGAGTCCGGCCTTCTTCAGCTCTTCTGTATACCGTTCGGGGCTGCCCGCCGAAGTCGTCACGAACTTCACGCCCTGGTTGATGACGAAGCGAACGATCTCGGGATCGCGCACAAAAGCCTGAGCAATGTTGACACCGAACGGGTTGTCGGTGAGATCGCGCATCTTGCGCATCTCCTCTCGACTGGCATCGAGCTCGCCCGAAGAGGTTTCGATGATGCCCAGCGCACCGGTATCGCAGACCGCTGAAGCGAGCTGCGATCGAGCGATCCAGCCCATAGGCGCCTGAACGATGGGAATCTGCGCGCCGGTATCCCGGGTCACTCTGTTGTCGAACTGCATGGTTTCACCGATCAATACTTTTGGAGCCGTTAGTCTCCAGAGATTCAATCAGCACATCAATCCCCATCGGCTTGTCGCATTTGCAGAAAGCGCAATACCGGGCTCGCGCGCAGATCCTGCTCGCAGACGCCTTCAAGGCCCACGACGCTGCCGCCTTCATCCAACGGGCAGAAATCCTCGTTATCAGGCACGCCATCACCTTCGGTGTCCACGCGCAGCGGATGCGTGCGGCGACGATACTCTTCCAGGTTCGTCAGCTGATCCTGATCCGCATCCAAAACGGCATCCCGGGCGGTATTCGGGTCGAGCCCGTAGGCGTTCTCGAACACGTCTGTCATGCCGTCGCCGTCCGTGTCCGTGGGGTCGGCAAGAAAGGTGGCCCAACGCGTGGCCGTGTAGCGCTCTTCCACGCTCGGAGCCGTCGTGGATACCTCGACGGAGAACGGCACCCCGAGGTCGTAGATCAGCGGGGCGCTGCCGTTGCGAGTCAAACGGACCGTCGCGGCGATCTGCTCCGAAGGCAGCATGAGCTCGTCGGAACAACCGAAAACGCCGTCGGTGAGCGTGCAGCCGCCCGATTGCGCAACAATACCGCTGACGCGCGCTTCGGCAACGGCGGTGTGGGTCAGCACCACATCCGTGGCATCGAGCCCCCGCCAGCTCTGCGGTTTCGTGTTCTCCACGACGATCTCCAGGTCGATGCTGTTGGAGGCGGTTTCATCGGGATCGTCGCTAATCGCCGCGCTGATGGATACGAGGTCTTCAACGCGTATCTCGCCGAACAAACAGGGCAGATCGAGATTACCAGTGGTGAAGCATGTGTAGTTGTCGAACGTCCCTGTCGCCGTGTAGATGTGGTCGGCCATATACTGCCCCTGCCCCACGCCGCCCGGCGGCTCGATGATCTTCACGCCATCCAGCCGCGCAGGCTCCGGTCCATCCGGGCCGTCGGGGTCGAAGTAATCGCCACGGTTCTCAGAGTCGGTGCCATCCCCCCAGACGTATATCGCATCGGTTTCGGAGGGGCCGCCGTCGTCCCAGTAATCCACGACGGCCAGAACAGGAAATCCTCGGCCGGCGACTTCCGGATACTGATGCTGCAGGAGCCGCGGCACATCGTCGACTGCTTGAACCGTGACCTCTACCACCGCCGGCTGCGAGTCGAAGCGACCGTCGTTGGCGACAAAACGAAACACGTCCTCACCGAAGTAGTCGGCATCCGGCGTGTACCTCACCTGCTCGCCGTTCACCTCAAGCGTGCCGTGCGCCGGCTGCTCCACCACACGAAACGTCAGCTCGTCCAGAGGAAACACATCGTTGGTGCCAATGACACCGTCTGGGTCGTCACCAGTGAGCACAAGGTCAACCGCGGTATCCTCATCCGTTTCGATGACCTCGGCAAACGCTTCCGGAGGACGGAAATTGCGATCCACCTGCACCCGCACAGTGCCGGTATTGCTGGCGGCCAGGCCATCGCTCGCACTGTACGTGAATGTGTCGACGCCGCCGTGGAAATTGAAATTCGACACGTACGTCACCGTCGCCGATTCGTCGGTGATGTCCTTGAGCGGCGTGGTTTCGAACACGTGCACGAACGACTCTTCCCGATCCACCACATAGAAATGTGTGGAGTTCACCGTGACGTTTCTGACTGTACCCATGTTGCCCAGTATGAATCCCGGACGATCGCCCTGGTTGATACCCGTGCCGGTGGAGCGCGCCTGACCGCCGTAAGTGCCATCCACCGCGAAACGCTGCACGCGGCCGGAGTCCGCCGCGTAGAGCACATTGTTGGGGTCGAGGTCGATGAACGACAGCGCCGCAAACTGGCCGGGTTCTCTGCCCGTGGTTCCAGCCGAAGTGTCACAGGTGTCATCCCGGCAGGAGTAGCCGCGGCTGCGTCCATTCGTCACATCGCAGGCATTGCTGCCGTTCAGATTACCGTCACAGCGACCCAGCCAGCCCATGTGCTCGCCCATGACGAATGTCCCGCTTTCGTCAAAGTACGACGGTGCAAATTTGTGCAGCTGCCCGCTGCAGCTGTCGGCGACGTAGAGGTTGCCCTCGGCATCCACTTCCATGGCGAAGCCCGTCCAGGTATTGCCCCAGTTGCCCGTGTTGCACAGAAATTGTTCACCATCATGCAACGCCCCAAGATACTTATCGCCCATATCGCCACCGTTCTGATCGGTGCCGTCCGCAAAGTCCGTACGCACGCCGGCTGTCCACATGCGCATACGAGAGCGAGCCCGGGTTGATCGGGTGGCTGACGCCGGTGTTGTCGTTACGAGCCGAGCCGGATTCGAACGTCCAGCTGTCGCCGCTGAAGGATTGACCGAGCGACGTTGCGTCTTCGATGTTGCCGTAGCGTTGAGTGAGTAAGAGTCGGGTGCTGGCGCCTTGACCGTTTCTGTTGAGCTGATAGAGAAATCCATCGTCATCCGCAACGAACGTGTCGGACTGGCCGTTGTACTGGATCTCACCGAGAAAGGCGTTCTCGGCGTTCCACTTCGAGATCCTCGGCGTCGGCTGTGCACGCGCCCCTGCGGTACGGCAGCGCCAGAGCTGATCGATCAGGTAGTAGTCTCCGCCGTCCTCTACGTGAATGAACTTCGGCGCCGACGGCCAGTCGCGACGAATTTCCACCCCTTCGCTCGTGCACACATTGTCACGAAACCAGCCGCCAGGGTCGCTGCTCTGAGCGAGCCCTTCGCCGTAAGGCCCGGACGGTGAGCTGCGGAAGTCTTCAATGAAGAACGGCAGCAGTGGCGCGACGAAATCACCATTCGCAGGCCGACTCTCTAATCGCAGCGCAAGCGGGTCGAACCGCCCATCCACCTCGTCACTGTCGCTGCCGCGCAGAACGATATCCAGCGGCTCCGATGTCAGCGTCTGCACGTCGATATCGGCAACTACCGGGCTCGTATTGCTACCTTGTGCCTTGATCGTGATGAGCTGCTCACCGGTGCTTTCGTTGCTGCTGGCATCCACTGCGCGCCAGGTCACCGGTGTGCGGCTGTCGATGGGAAAACGCTCAGGCACGTCGTTGTAAATCCGCGGCGCCGGGTCTGCCAGATCCACCACTCTCGGCAGCCCGAGGGCGACATCGGCCGATGCGACCGAAGTCTGTCCGGCGGGGATCTCCACGACACGCCCCGGGGGCGTCACCATGATCGGCCCCTGGGTATCGGCGACGATAAAGTTCTGCATCGCCTGCACCTGATTGACCCCGCCGTTCTGGGTCGGTCCCTGGTCTGCGGCAATCCAGGTAACGGTACTGCTGCCAATCGGCAGAAAATCCGGCAGATCGTTGCTCAGGCTCGCCGTGCGACGACAGGGATCGAAAGACTCGATCTGCGCTGGATACAGCGCATCGATGCGGTCGCGGCGCAGCCCACCGAAGTCCATGGCCTCGAGCATCACCGGTGGCAGCACCGCGCCATCGGCCTGCTCGACGCCGTCGTAACGGATCACCGGCGGACGCACGTCGTACACCGTCAGAAGCTGCTCATGGACCTTTACGCCTACCGTGTCGCGCTGCAGGGCATCGGCGACGTTTTCGCCCGCGTCTCCGGAATTAATGAGCACACGTTCGCCACCATAGAAAATGAACGGCGGCAGCAGATCGGTGGCAAGAAACTCCAGCGCATCGAAGAAGCGTTCCCGTGCGACTTTCGTCTTCGCCGCGTCTCCCGCCACCGCAGCGGGGAGCATGGCCGGCGCTTTCAACTTGCTGTAACCCGCATAGGCCAGCATTACAGTTGGAAAGGCAACGTCGGCGACGAGGTTGATCTGCGTGGTCGCTTCCCAGCGCAATGGGTGGATTCCCGACGGAATATGATTGGTGACCGGGCTGTCACTGAGTTCGATGAGCGGATGATTGACACGCAACGACACGTCGCTGTCCCAGTGAAACAGCTCCGGGGTGCCAAGCAGCCCCCAGTCGTCCGGTACGCCGTCGATGTCGAAGCCAAAGATGTTGACGTAGGAAAACTTCGACTGCGGCAGGCGCAGCGGCAACGTACACTGATCCGCCGATGTTGGGGCAAAGGCCACATCGTCGGGCTCCACCAGCGCCGCCGGCAGCGCTTTGAGGCCAAGGCCGGTGCCAAAGGCCACCACCTCGGCGGCGACCGCGGAGAACGGCTCGGCGGAAAACGCCGCAACGGCGCTGGCTGAGAGATTGGAGCCACCTATGGCACCCAGCACAGCCGCATGCTCATTCTCCTCGTTGCGGTCTGCAGCCTGCGTGGCGGCGCAGCAGATCAACAGTCCGAAGATGGCCGAGATGATGCGTGACATCGTTACTCCTGGTTCATGATCTGAAGCGTTCGAAGAACCGCGTTGCTTCGAATATCCTGCTCGCAAATGCCTTCAAGCCCCTCGAGGCTGCCACCCGCGTCCACCGGGCAGAAATCCTCATCGTCTCTGGCGCCATCCCCGTCCGTGTCGGCAACAAGCGGATTCGTCCGGGCTTCGAACTCCTCGAGATTCGACAGCTGATCTCCGTCGCTATCCACCGAGGCATCGGCTGGACTCTGAAGGTCGAGACCATAGGCGCGCTCGAACGCGTCCGTCATTCCGTCGCCATCCGTGTCGGTGGGGTCCGCCTGAAAGGTGAGCCAGCGTGTCAGGGTGTATTTGTCGAGCAGCGCCTGAGACGACGTGCGCACTGTCATCGCGAACGGTACGCCCAGGTCGTAGATGAGCGGTGTGTCATCGCTGCGCTCGATGCGGATTGTCGCGGTCACCGCCTCATCCGGCGCGAGCACGTCTGCGCTGCAACGCAACAGGCCCGAACTGATCGCACAATCGCCACTGCCCGAAACGATCTGGGCCACGCGGATATCATCCACGCGAGACTGTTCAAGGTTGACACCGGTCGCGCTGAGCGCCGGCCCGGCACTGGGAACAAGGTTACGCACAGACAGATCGATCTCGAAAGCGCTCCCCATGGTCTCGAGCGGGCCATTGGTCGCATCGATGCCCAGCGACACCAGACTTTCGACGAGGATGGTCGTTTCGTCGCACACGCGACCCGCGCTGAATGTAACCAGACAGACTCGCGCCTCCCGGGAACCAAGCGTTGAGTAGGTATGGTCAGCCAGCAGCGACCCTCTTCCAACCCCATCTACGGGCTCGATAATTTTGACGCCGTTGAGCACGGCAGCTTCAGGTCCGTCTGGGCCGTCGGGGTCTTCGAAGTCACCCTCGAAGTCGTACTCCACGTTACGCGTCCACTCCATCCAGAAGTTATATCCGCCACCACCGTGGCCGTCGTCTTCAAACTCCGCTCGAAAGGCAACAGGGAAACCCACACCCACGCGCTCCGGCCAGGCCACATCGACAAACTCCTGAGGGTCGTCGATGTAGTTCACGGTGATGTCCACGGCCGCCGGCTCTGAGTCCTCCCGACCGTCGTTGGCGACGAACAGGAAACGATCCGACCCATGAAAGCCTGTGTTTGGTGTGTAACGCAGATTGGGCGGCGTACCGCTGAGGGTACCGCCACGAGGCCGCTCAACGACCCGGAACGTGAGCGTATCCAGAGGAAAAACATCATCTGTGCCGATCACGCCATCCGGGTCATCGCCGGTAAGCGTCACGTCCACCGGCACGCGCTCGTCGGTCACCAGGCTCTGAGCGTGTGCTTCCGGCTGCCGGTAGTTGCGATCGACTTGAACGCTGACCGTCGCGACGTTGCTGTCGTCCAGACCATCGGACGCGCTGTAGGTGAACGTGTCGACACTCGAGTGAAAATTGAAGTTGGAAACGTAAGTTACGGTCGCCGAGCCGTCCGTGATGTCTTTGAGCGGCGTGGTTTCGAACACATGCACGAACGATTCCGCTTCGTCGACGACGAAGAAATGTGTGCTGTTGACGGTAACGCTCTGCACGGTGCCAAGATTGCCGAGAACGAAGCCGGGCCGGTCGCCCTGGTTGATGCCGGTACCCGTGGAGCGCGCCTCGCCGCCGAACGTGCCGTCCGGCGCAAAGCGCTGTACACGACCACGATCGGCTACATAGAGCACATCGTTACCGTCGAGATCCACGAAAAGCGGCGCGTCGAACTGGCCCGGCCCGCTACCGGTGGCAACGGTGCAGGTGGTATCGGTACACGAGAAGCCACGGCTACGTTCGTTCTCGGTATCGCACGCGTTATTGGTGCTCGACTCGCATCCGCCGAGCCAGCCCACATAGCTGCCCATGACAAATGTGCCGTTGTCTTCGAAGTAGGACGGAGAAAATTTGTGGA
>JAUIJQ010000180.1 GCA_030431165.1 Rhodothermia bacterium
TGCATTTTTGGCGTTACAATTTACAGTAGGTTTCGGCTGGGCATTTATTCCGTTAATCTCCATTTTCTTTACTCCTGATTCCTTTTAATAAACCGTTGGGATGGAGGAATATACTCCCTCCATCCCTTTCGGTTTTATTATCCGATTAGCTTCAGCAAGTTCTGTGATAACAGATTTGCTTGCGCTAATACAGAAATACCTGCCTGCAATTGCACCTGAGCGGTAGCAAATGAGGTGGATTCCGCTGCAACGTCCGTATCCAAAAGGACAGCACGTGCTGAATCCTGATTCTGGATTTAACTTTCCACGTTAGCCGATGCAAAGTCAAAACGAGATTGCAATGCACCCACATCCGCACGGATGGCTGTAACGTTTCTAATCGCCACTTCAAGCGCTGCGGAAGCCGTATCAGCTTCTGCCGCACTGGAAACGTTGAGCGCCTGCCCACCATATAATGCGGTAGAAGACGAGTCGGCGATTTGCACCTGGATCGTATCGGTAGACTCGGCACCAACAGCAAACTTGATACCTGCTCCCCCTGCCCTGCTAAACCCTACATTCAATGCATTGATGAAGGCTGCACGATCATCAAAATCCGTACGAATATTCGTAATTGTCGCATCTTGACCTGTCGTGTCAATACGAAGCTCTTCACCCGTTAGGCTGTTCAGGAAGGTAATCTCTGTTGCCGCCACGATCGAGTCAACCACCGTATTCGCTGTGGTGTAAGTTTCGCCGTTTACCTGAACAGAAAGAATGTTCTGGTTGGCAGCGGCACCGGATACATATTGGAAGTTCGAAATTTCCACACCATCGTTGCTTCCTGGAGGCCCGACTGCGGGATCTGCGAATGGCTCTGCGCCATGTGCTCGTACGCCGGCAAAAGCTGTGCGCTTGCCTGCTGCGGGGCAAATGCAACGGATGCGATCAGCAGCGTCGCGGTGCAGAGTAGAGTAGCTTTCTTTGTCATGTAAGTCAGGGATTCGGTTCTAAAGGGATTAAATGCCAGTAGTAGTTGCACAGGGACGTTACTATATGCGCACAATCCGAGCAAATTAGCTCATTTGGTCGAAGTGTTGCCACAATTGCGTTTATGAGTTTACATGAGCCCGATGCGCAGCCTGCAGACAGAAAAATGAGTAACGCGGATTATGCAGGTGTTAGTGAACACTATCGCATTTCGCAGGGTGCGGGAAGTTCTTGTATTGGCAGGATTTCCGCGCCCGACCGCGCATCGTGCCGTTTCATCACACCCTACACGTAGTACACGGGAGTTGAACCATAATGAAGCGAATAGTCGTTGTCGCGTTGCTTCTCGTCGCCATCGTACCGGCAATGAGTGGCTGCGCGCCCGGCCCGAATGAGGCGATCATCGACGCCCAACAAGCGGCCGGATTCTGGCTCGGTCTGTGGCATGGCCTGGTCGTCGCCATCACGTTTGTCGTATCACTGTTCTCAGACAGCGTCAACATCTACGAAGTCAACAACACCGGCGGCTGGTACAACTTCGGATTTGTCCTCGGCATCATCATCGCATTTGGCGGCGGCGGCAAACGATCGGGCCGTGTGCGTAAGCGCGAAACGCGCGACATCCGAAGCTGACTTCATCCAGGATCGTCATCCGGCGCCATCAGCTCGCACCGGCAAGCGCCCGAATGTGCAGGTCGACGCAACGACCAAGCGACGCTCGTTCATAGCCACCCTCGAGGCATGAGACCAGGCGCCCGCCCGCGTGTTTGTCGGCTACCTCGCACAGCGTGCGGCTGACCCACGCGTAGTCAGCGTCCTGCAGTAGCCACTGAGACATTTCGTCGGCCGCGTGTCCGTCAAAACCTGCCGAGACAATCAGAAGGTCGGGCGCAAACGCATCGAGTGCGGGCAGCCACTTGCTCGCTATTGCCTCCCGGAACGCGTCGCCCCGCGTAAACGCTGGAAGCGGGACGTTCACAATGTTGTCAGCAACCGTATCCGCTCCTGAGTACGGGTAGAACGGGTGCTGAAACGTGGAGCAGAACAGGACATCCGCCCCACCTTCGTCGAAGCGGCGCTCGGGCCACGTATGTTGCACGATGTCTTCTGTACCGTTCCCGTGGTGCACGTCGAAGTCGACGATGGCCACGCGGTTGATGTTCGGGGACAGCAGTGCCTGCGCCGCACCGACGGCCACGTTGTTGAAGAAGCAGAACCCCATCGCCCGGTCGCGACAGGCGTGGTGCCCGGGAGGTCGGACGGCACAGAATGCGCGGTCGAGATTGCCCGCGGTGACCGCGTCAACCGCCTGCGCTACGCCACCGGCGGCGTGCAATGCGGCAGTCGCTGTGTATTGATTCATCGACGTGTCGGGGTCAAGCCTTGCGTACTCACCATCCGACAGGTCAGCTCCGACCGACAGAATGCGCGCAATGTACCGGGAGTCGTGTACGCGCTCGAGCTGTGCGATGTCGGCCGGAACCGCTTCCACGTGAACGAGCAACGCGTCAGTTCCCGTTGCGATCAGTCGATCATTGATCGCCGACAGACGTCCGGGTCGCTCGGGGTGATGCGCACCCATCTCGTGTTGCATGTACGTCGGGCTCGTAACGTAACCGACACTCATTCTAGACACCAGTTTCTTGCGACCAACACACAGAATCCACCGAGTAAGAATACGGTGGTGCGTACACTTTGCTTGTAACGTTGTACCGCTTTGCTACAGCCATGAAGAAACACTATCTCTCCAACGTGTTCGAGCCGCAGTCGGTCGCGGTTGTCGGCGCCTCTGATCGTCAGAACTCAGTCGGCGGACAGATTCTGCGCAACCTGCGTGAGGCGGGTTTCAAAGGCGAGCTCTATCCCGTCAATCCGAAGCATCAGCAGGTCCAGGGGCTGACGGCGTACAAGTCGATCACCGATATCGATCACCAGGTTGATCTGGCCGTTATCGCTGCGCCGGCACGATTTGTCCCGGGTGTCATGCGCGAGTGCGGCGAGCACGGTGTATCTGCGGCAATTGTGATCTCAGCCGGATTTGGAGAGGTCGGCAAAGAAGGGCAGGCGCTTCAGCAAGAAGTTGTCGATGTCGCGCGAACGTACGGGATCCCGCTCGTAGGACCGAACTGCCTCGGCATCGTGCGTCCGCGCGTCGGTCTCAACGCCACATTTGCAAAGAGCGGCGTGCCCGACGGACACGTTGCGCTTGTTGCACAATCCGGCGCGTTCTGTACGGCGTTGCTGGACTGGGCCGATACGCACGGGTACGGTTTCTCGGCAGTTGCATCACTCGGCGCGACCGCGGATGTCGGGTTTGGTGAAGTGCTCGACTACCTCGCGGTTGATCCCGCAACCGACAGCATCCTGCTGTATGTCGAAGGTGTCACAAACGCCCGGACGTTCATGAGCGGGTTGCGTGTCGCCGCGCGTCTGAAGCCGGTAATCGTCGTAAAGTCGGGCCGCAATGAAACGGGTACGCGCGCTGCGGTCTCACACACGGGCGCACTCGTCGGAGGCGACGATGTCTTTGACGCTGCGATTGAGCGAGCGGGCGCTGTCAGGGTACAATCCGTTAGCGAGCTCTTCGCGGCGGCGCAGATGCTGGCGTCGGGCACGCGCGTCGACGGATCCCGCCTCGCCATCGTAACCAACGGCGGCGGACCCGGCGTGATGGCCGCTGACCGTGCCAGTGACCTCGATGTCCCGCTGGCTGAGCTGACCAAGGAGTCAGAAGCTGAGTTGAACAAGGTGTTGCCGGCACAGTGGTCGCACAGCAATCCGATTGACGTGCTCGGAGATGCCGACCCCGAGCGATACCGCCGCGCAACAGAGATTGTCCTCGCTGACCCCGGCGTTGACGGACTGATCGTACTGCTCACACCACAGGCGATGACCGACCCCACCGCATGTGCGGTCGCTGTTGCCGAGGCGGCATCCGGATCGAAGAAACCCGTGCTGGCCTGCTGGATGGGTGCCGGACTAGTCGCGGGTGGCAGGGCCCATTTTTCCGAGAACGGCATCCCCCAATTCAGGAGTCCGGAGGCAGGTGTAGAGGCGTTCGGTTATCTGGCTGCTTACAGGCGAAACCAGACGGCGTTGTTGCAAGCGCCTGGGCCCCTTGCTGCGTATACCGAACCTGACGTGGAAGGTGCGCGACTGATCATAGAAAACGTTATGGCTGAGCGGCGCGCCACGTTGACCGGCGCTGAGGCGAAGGCCGTGCTGCGCGCTTTTCAGATTCCGGTGACGCCGAGTATCAACGTAACGACGGCGGCTGATGCGCTTGTTGCGGCTGAGAGCGTCGGTCTGCCGGTTGCGATGAAGATCAATTCGCCGGATATCACGCACAAATCCGACGTTGGCGGCGTACGGTTGAACATCGGTGAGCCCCGTTCGGTGCGGAAGGTGTTCCGCGAGATGGTCGATGGCGTTCGCGCGGCGGCGCCCGATGCGCGTGTAAACGGGGTCACCATCGAACCGATGGTATCACGACCACATGCACGCGAAACAATGGTGGGCGTGGTTACAGATCCCGTGTTCGGCCCGGTGCTCAGCTTCGGCGCCGGCGGCACCGCCGTTGAGATCTTTGCGGATTCACAGGTTGCGCTGCCGCCGCTTAATGACTACCTGAGTCGACTCCTCATCGAGGACACCCGCGTGGCGCGTTTCCTCGGTGACTTCAGGAATCTGCCCGCCGTGGATCTCGATGCGCTGACCGATGTGCTTGAGCGGGTGTCGGAAATGGCGTGTGCCCTGCCGCAGATCAGGGAGCTGGACATCAACCCGCTTCTGGTGGACGAAAATGGTGTTGTTGCTGTCGACGCACGGATCGTCGTCGCGATGCCGTCGGCATCAACAGCCCGGTACGGACACATGGCGATCCACCCGTATCCAACCGAGCTGGTCTCACACTGGCAGCTTGCGGATGGAACCGACATCACGATTCGCCCGATCCGACCTGAAGATGCCGAGAATGAGGCCGCGTTTGTTGAGGCGCTGTCCGCTGAGGCACGCTACTTCCGGTTTGCGCAGAACCTCGACACACTGACGCCGGCGATGTTGGCGCGGTTCACCCAGATTGACTACGACACCGAGATGGCGCTGGTTGGTGTTGTCAACGACGGTACGGCCGACGCGCATTTTGTCGGCGTTGCGCGGTATGTCACAAACCCTGACCGGGCATCCTGTGAGTTTGCGCTCACCGTTGGTGACAAGTGGCAGGGGCACGGCGTCGGGACGGAGATGATGCGGCGCCTGATGGTTATTGCACGCGACCGCGGACTTGAGGTGATGGAAGGCGAGGTGCTCGCGAACAACACGAAGATGCTTCGGTTGTGCGAAGGTCTCGGCTTCAGGACGGTGCGGGAGAGTCCCGAAGACGACATGGTTGAGGTGCGGCGGCACTTGTGAGGCGGGGTTCGTTACGGCGACTTCGTCGCCTTAATCGGTGGATCGTTGAAATCGTTGCGGTGGCCTGCGGCCACCTTGATCGTTAGAATCGTTGACATCGTTGACATCGTTGACATCGCCAGAATCGTTAGTGCGGCACTGAACAGCGAACTATCCAACGATCCAAGCATCGGGCGATTCCACGTTTCAGGCGGCGCCAGTCGCCGTAACGATCCTCCGATTGACGCGGCGTCAGCCGCCGTAACGATCTACCGATTGAGGCGGCGCCAGCCGCCGTAACGATCTACCGATTGAGGCGGCCGCAGGCCGCCGTAACGATCTACCGATTGAGGCGGCGCCAGCCGCTGTAACGATCAACCGATTGAGGCGGCGCCAGCCGCCGTAACGATCTACCGATTGAGGCGGCGCCAGCCGCCGTAACGATCAAGCGAACCTCACTCGTAACGCAGACTGCGTGCAGGCTGCGCCGACGCCGCGCGGAGTGCCGTGTATCCAACAGTAACTACCGCAACCAGCACGAGCAGAACCCCGCCGAGAAGCACCACGTCGACTCGAATTGGCGTGCGATACGCGAACCCCTCCAGCCAGCGTGTCATCGCGTAATACGCCACCGGCACCGACAGGCAGAACGCGACAACAACCCACTTCACAAAATCCGTTACAAGCAGTCCGGCAATTGTTGACGTCGACGCGCCGAGCACCTTTCTGACACCGATCTCTTTTGTCCGCTGGACAGCGGCGTATGCGGCGAGCGCGAAGAGGCCCAGACAGGCGATGATAATTGTCAGCATCGCAAACGTCATGAAGACGAGCATGAGGCGGCGGTCCTGTGCGTACTGTGCGTTGAAGTCGGTATCCAGGAAGAAGTGGTCCATCGGATATCCGGCGAAGAACTGTTCCCAGGTTGCCTCTACGTGGCGCACGACGGGAGCGACTTCACGCGCGCTGGCGCGCACGGCGACGAGCCCGTTTCCGCTTCGGATGCCGAACATCATCGGTCCGATCACCTCCTGCAGCCCGTGATGATGGTAGTCTTTTACGACGCCGACAACGACGCCGTCGGGTTTGCCGGATCCGGGCGAGGCGAATCGTTTGCCCACGGCCTCTTGCGCTGACGCCCATCCGGCAGCAACAACGGCCGCTTCGTTGATCAACACAGCGGTTGATGCATCAGGCCCGGCATCGCGACTGAAGTCGCGGCCGGCGACGATCTCCAAACCAAGCGTTTCTACAAAATCGAAGTCGACTGCCAGATACTCGAGACTGATACTCTCCCCGTCATCCCAGCCCTCGGGGAACGACAACTGGCCGCGCC
>JAUIJQ010000181.1 GCA_030431165.1 Rhodothermia bacterium
ACGGTCAGCCATCACGCGACTCGGCGCGCGCGAAGAAGGTATACTTCGCCGGCACGTCATCACGTCCAGCGGGCGCGTGCGCGATACCGTGTACTACAGCATCCTTTCAGATGAGTGGCCGGATGTGCGCGCGCGACTTACGGATCGGTTGCGACGGGCCGACGGGGATCAGTGATCCAATCGCTCCAGGAGCCCGCGTAGAGGAGCGGCCGCTGCTCCGTCGCCGGTTGCATCGCAAGGAGAGCACGCTCCATCGCAAGGAGGTTGTGTGCGGCCGTAACGCCTGAGCCGCAATAAACGGCAACCGGTTTGGCGTCCGACAAAACGTCCGCAAATCGGTTACACAGCGAACTCGCGTCGAGGATCAGTCCAGTCTCGTCCAGATTGTCGGCGAACGGCAGATTCACCGCGCCGGGAATGTGCCCGGCCACCGGATCAATCGGTTCGTGTTCGCCGCGGAAGCGTTCACTGCCCCGAGCATCCACCAGCGCCAAGCCGCCGCCGGCCATGCTTGGCAATATCGCATCAGCGTCAACAGTCTGGTAGCTGCTCGTGGTAGGTTTGATCGTCCCGGTCGGTGCGGGCGCGCTGCTCGCGGAAAGGTTGTAGCCGGCAGCGACCCATGCCTGAATGCCACCGTCGAGCACAAACGACTGATTGTGCCCGATCCACCGGCACATCCACCAGCACCTGGCCGCGATAGCGCCCGCCTTGTCGTCGTAGCAAACGATGATCGAGTCGGGGTTCACCCCAAAGCGCCGAAGCAAACCCGCGAATTCGTCCGGGGTAGGAAGCGGGTGACGACCCGTGATGCCCGGTCGGATATCACCCGACAGATCGTCGTCGAGATGGGCAAATCGTGCACCGGGTAGGTGCCCGCGCTCAAACTCTCGACGCCCATACTCAGGGTCGCTGAGCTGGTGCCGGCAATCGATTAATACGACATCGGTGTCGCCGGACTGCAACATGGCAGCCAGCGCGGCTACCGAAACGATCGGGTCGATTACAGATGCCGATGTGAGGGCGTCGTTGGTAGCCACGGGATCAGGACAGGATTTGCTCTATCGTTGCCAGTTCGTCGGATGAGAAGTCGGTTCGGTTTGCGGCTGCGACCGCATCGTCAATATGACTGATGCGGCTTGCCCCGATGAGTGACGAAGTGACGATCGGGTTGCGAAGCGTCCAGGAGATCGCCATCTGCGCCATGGTCTGGCCACGCGTCGCCGCAAGCTCACCCAGTTTCGCCACACGCTGCACCTTCTCGCTTGTGACCTGATCGCGCCGCAGGAATCCCGACTCCCGCGCAGCCCGCGACCCTTCAGGAATTCCCGATAGGTATTTGTCCGTCAACAATCCCTGCGCAAGCGGGGAGAATACGATGCAGCCGATTCCGTTTGTGTCGAGCACAGCCGTCAGCCCATCTTCGATCCATCGGTCAAACATGTTGTACGACGGCTGATGGATAAGACAGGGTGTACCGAGGTCCCTGAGTATCGCCGCCGCAGCGTCTGTCTGCTCGGGCGAGTAGGAGGAAATGCCGACGTACAAAGCACGACCGGAACGTACGATGTAGTCGAGGGCGGACATCGTCTCTTCCAGTGGTGTGCGGCTGTCCGGCCGGTGGCTGTAGAAGATATCCACGTAGTCCAGCCCCATGCGACTGAGACTCTGGTCAATGCTTGCAACCAGATACTTCCTCGAGCCCCATTCGCCATACGGGCCCGGCCACATGCGGTAGCCCGCTTTTGTCGAGATGATCAACTCGTCGCGGTACGGCTTGAAGTCATCTGCGTACACGCGGCCAAACGTTTCTTCAGCCGAACCGGGTGGTGGTCCGTAGTTGTTGGCCAGGTCGAAATGGGTAATGCCCAGGTCGAACGCGTGTCTGAGCATGGCGCGGCCGTCTTCAAGCCGGTCCACGCCGCCGAAGTTGTGCCACAGACCAAGCGATACCGCAGGCAGGCGCAGCCCCGATCGGCCGCACCGGCGGTAAGACATGTCATTGTAACGATCAGGTGAGGCTGCGTAAACCATTCGGAACGATTGAATCATCTATTGGATAGAACAGAGACAATATCCGAAATCAGAAGGAAGACCACATTGATGACAGCAAAGTCCATAACCACGGCGTCGATTCGCTCCTTCGCACTGGTCGCCGCCCTGCTTGCGAGTCCGCTGGACGGCTGCGCGTTGTCGGGTTCGGGCGACACGACCGGTCAGGCTGATGGCGTGGCGCTCGTCGAGGCGTTTTCGGCTCTGCGGTTTACACGCCCTGTGGACATTCAGCATGCACCGGGCCGTGCGGGTGATCTGTTTGTCGTTGAACAGGCCGGTCGCATCCATGTGTTTCGTAATGACGCTGATGTTGAGGAATCGTCGCTGTTCCTCGACATCACCGACAAGGTCAATGACCGTGGCAACGAGGAGGGGCTCCTGGGGCTGGCCTTCCATCCGGATTTTTCTTCGAACGGCTACTTCTACGTCAACTACACCGCTGATTCACCGCGCCGGACAGTAATTGAGCGCTACACGATCTCGAGCGCAAACACCAACGTTGCCGATGTCGCGTCGGGCACCGTAATACTTGAAGTGTCGCAGCCATTTGGTAACCACAACGGTGGGCAGGTTGCGTTTGGTCCAGATGGGTACCTGTACATCGGGATGGGTGACGGCGGATCCGGCGGAGACCCGATTGGCCACGGGCAGAACGTGACGACGCTGCTGGGCGCACTGCTGCGCATTGACGTGGATGGACAGGAGGGCGGCAACGCGTACAGGATTCCGGCAGACAATCCGTTTGCCGGGCAGTCGAATGCGCGACCGGAGATCTACGCGTATGGACTTCGGAATCCCTGGCGCTTTTCCTTTGATCCAGAAACTGACAGGATCTGGGCGGGCGACGTCGGGCAGAATGCGATCGAGGAGATCCACATCATTGAGAAGGGCAGGAACCACGGCTGGAACAAGATGGAGGGCACACGCTGCTACGAGCCTAGCTCGAACTGTGAGGAAAGCGGACTCGTGATGCCGGTCACCGAGTACGACCACAACCTCGGCATCTCTGTAACGGGCGGCTATGTGTATCGTGGATCCGACGTTCCTGAACTGGTGGGTCGGTATGTCTTTGCGGATTACGGAACAGGACGTGTGTGGGCGCTAACGGAAACGTCATCCGGCTTTGAACGAGAGCAACTATTTGATACAAACCTGCGAATTGCCTCGTTTGGTGTTGACGAGCGCGGGGAGTTGTACCTTGCCGCCTTTGACGGCAAGATCTACAAGTTCGCCCCGGAATCCTGATTGGAGCTCGCTCGTGACATTCTCTCCCGGTCGTACGGGCTGGAAGGCCGGCTCGCCCGGATGCCGGGGTTTGTTGATGAGAACTACCGGGTCGATTCGGCGCATGGCCGGTTTGTCCTCAAGGTCGTTCCGCCAGATGCTGACTCCGACTATCTGGAGTTTCAGGTTGCACTGCTCGACCACCTCGCATCGGCCCTCTCACCGGACGCATCTGTCCAACTTCCCAGGCTGATCAGGCCGGTTTCCGGCGATGCGCTGGTATCGATTGACGACGGGCGTGGTGTCTACCGGAAGGCTCGGCTTGTTTCGTTTTTGTCGGGGCGGCTGATGTCTGTGGCCCAACCGCACGGGTCGGGATTGCTCTACGCGCTTGGCCAAGCGCTTGCCCAAGTGGACGAGGCACTTTCCCGGTTCGACCATCCGGGTGCCCATCGCTTCGACCAATGGGATCTGAAGCAGGCCCCTGCACAACGCGAGCACCTTCACCTTGTCCAGGATGCCTCGCTTCGGTCAATAGTCGAAAAGTCGCTGAATGCATACGCGGATCTGGATAGCGGCCTACTCGATTCGTTGCCTCGCAGCGTGATCCACGGGGATGCAAACGACAACAACATCGTCGTCAGCTGCGCTGACGTGTGGCCACAGGATGTTGTCGGATTGATCGACTTCGGAGACGCGGTGTATACCCAGCGCATCCACGAAGTGGCAATTGCCGCGGCGTACGCGATGCTCGACAAGGCCGACCCGATGTCAGCGGCTCGCGCCATCGTGCGCGGCTACGCGAGCGTCTTGCCATTGGAAGCCGACGAAATCCACGTCCTGTTTCCGGCGATCAAAGCGCGTCTTGCGGTAAGCACAGTCATTGCGGCGCAGAGTCGCCGCAGCAATCCCGACAACGCCTACCTGCAAGTATCAGCGGATCCGGTTGAGCGCCTGCTTGTTGCGTTGGACGAAGTCAACGTGCAGTGGGCCGAGGTTCTTCTGCGCGATGCCGCCGGACTCGAGCCCGAGCCCAAAGCCCCGGCATTACGGACGACCCTGAGCGACGCCGCGTCAGTATCAAAACCAATACTTGGGTATCCACTTTCTCTTGATAACGTTTTTGTTCACGACCTGAGTGTTACCGGACAGCCATCACTTCCAGCCGCGTTGACGGCGGAGGAGTGGACGTCTTGCCTGGAACGCGAACGAGGTGCGGAGCGTGTCGGCGTCGGCCGGTATAACGAGTACAGACTCGCCTACACCACTGACACGTTTGTTGCGGAGGGCGTTGATGGCCCAGAGCGCCGCACCCTACATCTCGGTGTTGATCTCTTTGCACCGGCGGGCACGCCCGTCTACGCACCACTGGATGGCGTCGTCCACGCGGTTGCTGACAACGGGATGGACCTGAATTACGGTCCAACGTTGATCCTGCGACACGAACTTGGTGGGACCAGGTTCTACACCTTGTATGGCCATCTCGGGCGTGGTGTCCTCACGCGATTGTCGCCGGGTGACTCGGTGACGGCGGGTGATCAAATGGCTGACCTCGGCGACGAAACGGTCAATGGCGGATGGCCGCCGCACCTCCACTTTCAGGTCATATCCCGGATGTTCGGGCACGACGGTGATTTTGTCGGCGTTGCGCCCGCGTCGCTGGCAGCCGTGTATGGATCGGTGTGTCCGAATCCGGCGGCGCTGCTTGGTTTGCCAAACGAGCTTGTCGAAGCACCACCTCCGACAACTGCGCACGTCGAGGCCCGGCGGAAGCAACACCTGCCCGCAGCGCTGTCACTTTCGTACAGCAACTCACCCGGCGGCGGCTTACACATTGTGCGCGGTCGCGGTGCCATGCTCTACGATGTGCAGGGTCGCGCGTACCTCGACTGCGTGAACAACGTGTGTCACATAGGGCACGCGCACCCGGCGGTCGTCGACGCGGTCTCTCGTCAGATGGCGCTACTCAACACAAACACCCGCTACCTGCACGACAACCTCGCGCGGTATGTGCACGAACTGGCCGCCAGGCTGCCTGCATCGCTGTCAAAGGTATTTCTGGTGTGTTCCGGCAGTGAGGCGAACGATCTTGCGCTACGGCTCGCCCGCGCCGCAACGGGGAAGCGCGGCGTCGTCGTTATCGACCACGCATATCACGGAAACCTGTCGTCATTAATCGAAATCAGCCCCTACAAACACAACGGCCCCGGCGGACAGGGTCCACCCGACCACGTGCGCAGTGTCGCGATGCCGGATGTATTCCGCGGCAGATTCGGAGCTGATGTCGCAGCGTATGTCGACGACGCGCTACGGCAGATCGACGAGATGGCCGCGAGTACGTTTGGTCTGTCTGCGTTCTTCGCTGAATCGCTGTTGAGCTGCGGCGGACAAATCGAGTTGCCGCCTGGTTACCTCGCCCAGGTTCATGCCGCGGTACGCGAACAGGGTGCGGTTGTCGTTGCTGATGAAGTGCAGGTTGGATTTGGTCGAGTTGGTTCGCACTTCTGGGGTTTCGAGACGCAGGATGTTGTGCCCGACATCGTAACCATGGGCAAACCGATCGGCAACGGGCATCCGCTTGCCGCCGTTGCGACA
Source organism: Rhodothermia bacterium (assembly GCA_030431165.1). Taxonomy (GTDB): domain Bacteria; phylum Bacteroidota; class Rhodothermia; order Rhodothermales; family JABDKH01; genus JANQRN01. Next base: position 5,875 of record JAUIJQ010000181.1, read on the forward strand.
ACCGAGGCTATTGCGGACGCATTTTCAAACGGGATGGAGTACTTCAACACCTTTGGAGGAAACCCCGTTTCGTGTGCTGCCGGCCTCGCGGTGTTGGATACAATCGAGCGCGAGAATCTTCAGCAGAATGCGGCGCACGTCGGCAAAGTGCTTGTCGACGCGCTCCGCGATCTTCAGGCCCGGTATTCTGTGATTGGTGATGTGAGGGGGCGGGGCCTTTTTCTCGGGATGGAGTTCGTAGAAGATGCGGATTCAAAGAAGCCGGCTGCGCGACAGGCGTCTTACGTCGTCAACCGGATGAAGGAGCGCGGGGTACTGTTGAGTACCGACGGTCCCGATCACAACGTGATCAAGATTAAGCCACCGATTGTGTTTGGGCGGGCACACGTCGATCAACTTGTTGGTAACCTCGAGAAGGTGCTCGCCGAGGATGCCGCACAGCCGTCCGGCGCCTTATGATTCGACCGGTTGATCTGATTGACGGTGACGATGCGGCGTTTGCGCGGCTTGGGCTTGCACTCGAGCGACGCGGCTTGCAGGCAGGCGCGGCGTTCTTTGTCCCTGGTCGTATCGAAGTGTTGGGTAAGCATACCGACTACGCGGGCGGCCGCAGTTTGCTTTGTGCGGTGCGGCGAGGAATTGGCTTTGCGGTTTCGCGTGAATCTGTCAACAGCGGCGAGCTTCACGTCGAGAGTCTTGATACAGGTGACGTCGCGACGATCCCGGTGACATCAAACGCACCCGGGCGGCCCGGTCACTGGTCAGACTATGCGCGTGTTGTGACGCGACGGCTGGCAGCGAACTTCGGGATCGAGCA
>JAUIJQ010000182.1 GCA_030431165.1 Rhodothermia bacterium
GTACTCTCTGCGGCCGGCCTTCACGCGACTGAACGTTAAATCAAGATCTGTCACACCCTCACGGCCGTCTACCGTAGCCTCCAGCGTCGAGCGTTCGCCGCGCCGAAGGCTGGAGGCGACCTGACGTGCATCGTGGCCATCGGGGAGCGCTATAAGCTGCGGAAGTTGCTTGAACTTCAGCTGCGTCTGTGATTTCTCAAGTAGTCTGGAAGCGGCGCGGTTGGCCTCAACAACCTTGAGGTTGTGATCCATGATGATCATGGCGCCGCCGGCCTGATCAAACGCTGATCTGAACGGTCGCTCCCGTGCAAGCACCAATCGCCGCCAGCCAACAAGTAGCAGAACGACAAAGACGGCTGCCGCGGCCAGCCCGTAGCTCGAGGTCTGCCAATCGACGCGTTCGAGAACAGTCGGCGCCGCGACGATCCGCTTGGGGTCTGCGATGGCCAGGCGGGGAATGGTCCCGTCTTCTCCTGCCTCCAGGAGGACTCCGGTAGCAACAACCCGCTGACCGACAGTAAACCGTGGAAAGTCTGGCTCGTCTGTGTGCCGCGGAACGCGCACCGAAAGCGGCCCGCCGGCGCGACCAAGGACAATTTCGCCGCCGGTTAGCGTTTCATTCACCGCGACGATGAGCCCCTGGGCCTCGACGAGTCCGCCGTAGAAAGGACTCAGATCGACAACATCTTCTGCCATCGGCTGTGCCGAAAGGCGGGCATCCTGTCGCTGTTGACGCGCTTCCGAGGCCATACCGTCGGCATTTGAGCCGTTGGCGAAGGTAGCCGCAGGCAGCCAGAGGAGGACCAGCAGAAGGGCCACATGCCGGAAAAAGTGCGTCTTGGGCACGGCCGGGGCGATTTGGTCGATAAGTTCAGAGAATCCCGAAAATTATCGGCCACGCCCGCGCAAACTTGAGCGCAATCCCCGGCGCTAACGGGTAGTCAGATCCGGAATCTTCGTACGAGCGACCATCACCTTGTTGAGCACGATGAACACAGCAAGCGCCCCACCCCACTGCACAAGGCACGTCATTACGGAGTACGGATCAGTCGGGTCAAACCACGTATCTGGCGCATATACGGTGGCCGCAAGGTAGAGCCACCAGACAAGCAGGACGATCGCCTGAATCGGCACGATGTATCGGATCAGGCTCTTCCAGACAACGCCGACGTCCCAGTCACCGGGAATACCAGAAATGGCCTCGGCCCGGAAGCGATCAACACCGTATCGCGAAACGGCGAATGCCACAAACACACCCGAGATCATCAGGGCGACACCCCAGACAAAGTCCTGGTTTCCAAGGAAGCCCAGGTACAGGGCCGACGGAACCCCGAGTACCAGACCGGAGCCGCAGATAATCCCAACTGCCTGATTTCGCCTCAACCCGAGGTCCACGAGGATCCGTGACGCCAACTCGATCATGGAGATGAGGCTGCTGAAGGCAGCAAACGACAGACCGAGGAAGAACAGAAGTGCAAACAGCTTTCCACCTGCCATTTGGGCAAAGAGCTGAGGCATCCAGATGAACGTCAACCCGGTTGATGCGGGCCCGCTTGTCTGCATGACTTCCAGCACCTCGGCACGCGACATCTGCGCGCCGAGAATCGCGAACACGGTGCCGAAGATCGTCACGGCCGCCATCATGGACACAAGGTTGTTGCCAACCCCCGTGATCACGGCGTTCTTAACCACGCGCTGCTTGTGCTGCATGTAGGCGCCATACGTAAGAATCAGTCCCCAACCGGCACCCGTGTCCCAGGCATTCTGCGTGAGCGCCTCCAGCCAGACCCGCGGGCGCCCCAGCGTCTCCCAGTCCGGAGTAAACAGGAACGCGATCCCATCACCGGCTCCGTCGAGCGTCAGCGAATTGATGAGCGAAATGATGACGATCAAAAGAAGCGCAGGAATAAGCACCTTGTTCACGCGCTCTATCGACTTCACCCCGCGCCAGACGGCAACAGCGCCTAGTCCCATGGCGAGCGCGTGAAACAGTACGGGTAGGCCGCCTGACTGGAAGCCATCCCAGGTCGCCATCGAGGCATCCGTTGAAATCGGAAGTGCGTTGGTGGCCGTGTCAATGAAGTAGTAGACGCACCAACCCGCAACCACCGAGTAATAGAACATGATGGCTGTTGCAACAAACGCAACGAACGCGCCCATCCAGGCGAATCGCTTGCCCGCAAACTGGATGAATGCACCGACGACACCCATCCGCCCCCGCTTTCCAAGTGCGTACTCGGCGATGATCAGCGGGATGCTCCATATCAGCAGAAAGACGACCCAAGCGATCAGGAACGCCCCGGCGCCGTCGTCACCGGCGTTGTTCGCCGCAATACGCGGGAAGCGCCAGATGTTGCCGGTGCCAACGGCGATACCGAGTACGCTGAGCAGTAGTCCGAGGCGCGACGAGAACTGGTGCTGCGGTGCAGACATGAGGGATAGCGATTAGCGGTACAGCCGGATACGCGAGTTTCAGCGGCTCTGCGGTTCAAAGACGATGACCTGGTCCCCCACCGAAGACGGATCCCGCGGACGCTCCAGCGGATGATAGTCGAATCGAAGGTAGGCATCGAGGCCTGAATCGTAAAATGGCGACAACGGGTCCCCACTTTGTCCGCCGGGCATGGAGCCATACGCGGTCGGCGGTACCGTCGAAAGATCCACCACGACACGCCAGCTTGCGCTGTGCACGACGTTCTTGCCCGGCCCGGGCGAAAGCGTCTCAACATACCCCGGATACGGATACGGCCCACGCCACAGCGCCTTCAGTTGCGTAAGCCTCGACACGTGTCGCACCGTTACGCTGTGGACATCACCCCACTTGGCGCCAGCCGCCGACGCGGCCGCAGCTTCGAACGAAGCTTTTAAGATGTCATTCCCGCTCTCCCGGGCCGGCGTCGCGCGACGATCGAACCACTTGTTGCCGTTGTCGTCCACAAGCAACTTGTGGACAAGCGCAAGATGCGGTCGCTCCTCGGGGGTGAAGCCGGGTTCGTCCCACAACATCAACTGCAGGCTATCCATCCAGGCAGAAAAAAGAGTGGCCTCCGTACTCGCAACATCCATAACCCGATCCCACATCGCCAGTTCATCAGCCGCCCCGCGTGCAGAAGCGGCCAGTTCACGGTCGCCGAGCAGCGGTACGAACAGACGCGCCTGCTCACTGAGCACATCAGACTGATATGCCTGCATGTCGGTCAATGAGTGCGAGGATCTTGACGAAAGCAACGTGTTGATCCGAGACGCACGAAAGGGTTGCTGCCAGCGGCAGTGAAGGTAGATGTCATTGCGGAGCGTGGGCCGCTGGTTCGCAGACGCTGCGTAACCAGCATCCGCGATGGCGACCGGGAGCGACTCAAAGGGAACGCGACCAACCCAATCACCCGCGTCGCTGGTTCCGTCGAGGAGTCCACAACCGTCACCGGCGCGACGAACCGGCACAAAACCCGTTGTGCGAATCCTTGCGCGCCCGTGGTTATCCGCGTACGCGATGTTCTGCATCGGGCTGTCCCAGAGTCGTATCGCGGTTTCAAACGACTCGATCGAGGTTGCCCGATTCATCTCGCGGAGCGCCACAATCGTACCGTTGGGGCGATGACCAACCCACCGAATCGCAATTGGCGCCCCTCGATGTTCAATGACGGGCCCAAATCGCGTGCGGCGTCTCGTCTCAATGCGCGGCGCCTCACCGCGCACCGCAAAGGTGTCGACGATCTGCTCAAACGGCAACCACTCGCCCTCAAACAAGTAGTTGGCACCCGTCGAGTCCTCTCGCAGTAGGAAATGATCGATCTGGTCGGACGCCGTGTTCGTAAAACTCCAGGCAAGCGAGTCTGTGATGCCGGTCACGATGACGGGTGCTCCGGGAATCGTCACGCCACGTACGTCGGTCTCTGGCGTCACCAGTCGGGCTTCATACCATATCGGAGGAACCGTCAGTGACAGATGCATGTCGCCCGCGAGCAGCGATCCGCCCGTTGTCGACATCGGCGGCCCGACGACCCAGTTGTTTGAGCCAACGCCATCGATGTGTCCAGGGAAGGCGTCTGATAGCGTACGACCATCGCCGGATTGTCGGGGCGCGTCGACCAGGCCCGCCAACCATGCCGACGCTGCCGGGGGCGATGGCGTGGCGTCGGCGACGTCGCGACTTACATCTCCCGACACGATCGGCACCGAGTACGGCATAACGGACGGATACAAGCTGTCGTACGTGGCACGACCGTAACGACTGACGACGTCGAGATAGGCATCATCGGGTGGCCGATATGACAGGTCATACGTCATGAGTTGAAGCACGAGTAAAGACTTCAACGGCTCATACCGTTCGGGCGCCACCCCGAGGAGCCTGTACTCGATCGGCAACCGGTGACGCTCGAGCGATTCGATGTAGGCGTTTACGCCCTCCGAGAAGGCATTGAGCAACGCGAGCTCAATCCCGTTTTCTGACTCGATGCGCTGCAGGTTACGTTTTGCGGCGACGCCCATTTCGGTTCGCCGTAGGAATCGGTCGGTATCAAGCGCAGCTTCGCCAAGGATTTCACTTAGCCGACCCGATGCAACCCGGGGCAGATATTCCAGTTGGAATAGCCGGTCGCGAGCAACGGCAAAGCCCAGCGCCCGGACCGCGTCGGTCTCAGAATCCGCAAAGATGTGCGGAACGCCTCGGTCGTCAATCGCGACCGTTGTTGTGGCTTCGTAGCCGCTGTCGATCGGCCTGGGGTCGGCCGCTGCAGATCGGGCCGCGCCATACAAGCCGTGGACCGGGTCAACGACCCGTCCGATACCGAGGTAGCCGGCAACCGGTACGTTTGCGCCGACGATAACGGCGCCAAGCAGGATTGCAGCGGCGATCAGACGGATTGTCGGAAAGAATCTCGATCTCTTCATGGCGCGGAAGGTACCTTCGGGCGCTTGAGCAATCAAACCGTCACCCTTGAGCAATCGGACAACAAACATGAGACTGCGGCTAAATACAGCCTTTGTACTTGCATCGGGGTCGCCGCGACGAAGAAAACTGCTGGAGCAGATAGGCGTGCCGGCGACGATTGTGCCATCCGGCGTCAATGAGGACTCTGACGAACCGGATCCTCGGGTGCTTGTCGGCGAACTTGCGCTTCGAAAAGCAGTCTCAGTTGCGGCGGACTATCAATCTGCTATCGTTCTCGGGGCTGATACCACCGTTGCGATCGATGACGTTCAGCTTGGCAAGCCGGAGTCAGCCGATGACGCCCGGCAGATGCTCTCCTTGCTGAGCGGTCGCACGCATACCGTACATACCGGTATTGCACTGGTTGAAATGGAATCGGGACGACAGGCAGTCGCTGTTGAGTCGACAGACGTCACGTTTGCGTCGCTCACCGCCCGCGAGATATCATCGTATGTTGCAACGGGGTCGCCGTTTGACAAAGCGGGTGCCTACGGGATCCAGGACGATCTGGGTGCCCTGCTCGTAGAACGAATTGACGGATGCTACTATAACGTCGTCGGTCTGCCTCTTCGCCGATTCTATGAAACGCTCGTCCGTACATTTCCGGATCGCTTGACCCTGGCAGATGATGAAGGATAGAGAAGGAATCAGGATTCTCCTCGTTCAGGCCCGTGACGAACCGCATATGCTTCGCCAGGAGCAGATGTGTTTCGCAGAGCGGACCGAGCTCGCGCTGGACCAGCTTACGCCCTGCAACGTGATTGAGGGCACCCTGTCGCCGGCCGACCTGCATGGCGTCGACGGCGTGATGATTGGTGGGGCTGGTCGGTACTCGGCGACGCATACTTACCCGTGGACGCAGTCATTGCTCGACGTGATCGTGCAATGCTGCGATGAGGCACTGCCGCTATTCGGTTCCTGCTGGGGCCATCAGATGATCGCCCGAGCACTCGGAGGGAAGGTCATTCACGATCTTGAGCGCGCTGAACTTGGCTGCTTCGGCGTTTCACTCACAGAGGCCGGTCGGCACGACCCCCTGTTTTGCGAACTGCCGCACAGCTTCCTCACCAATATGGGGCACCACGACCGGGTCGCAGAATTGCCGCCGGGTGCCGTCGAACTTGCTCATAACGAAAGTCAACCGTTTCAGGCTTTCCGCATCGACGAGCTCCCCGTGTACGGAACACAGTTTCACAGTGAGCTCGACGCCGTTCGCGAGCGCGAGCGCCTGCTTGAGTATCGCGACGAATACCGGTCTGCCCTACCTGACGAATCCGACTTCGACCGGGTACTCGCCGCTGCAGGCCAGCAACTTGGAATCGGGTGAAAGCGAAAGATTGTAAGTTTCTCGCCCTTCGACGCCAAACGTCCCGCGATACTCACCAGACTGCCCATTCCAATGATGTATATCAGTCCCGATCCCGCAGGCAAAGACATGTCGACCATCGGAACTGATGGCAAGTCGAGACAACGCATGCTCGGGCGCGGGGTCGGGACTCATGAACGAAGCCATCGGTTGCCACGCGCTCAGGTCCCAACAAATCACTTCCCCGGCATAGTCCGAGCTGACGGCGTACCGAGAATTGGGAGACAGTGCCAGCCGCGTGAGGTGATCTCCGTGGCCGTAAAAGACGTGTTTCAATCGCAGGGTCCGCGCGTCGCGAATCGCGATCTCATGCTCCCCCGCATCGGAGACTAGATTGGCATCGCCATCCGCCAGGAAGACGCCTTCACTGCCATAGGTTGAGTTGGGATT
>JAUIJQ010000183.1 GCA_030431165.1 Rhodothermia bacterium
GGGGGGAATTGCTCATAGCTGTTACGGATTCTGATTTTCGGGTTTGTCAGAGAACTTCTCGGTCGACGGTTCGACGGCGTCCTCGCGAGATTCTGATTTTGATTGGAGTTCTGTCAGGTAGTCGCTGAGTCGATCAAACGACGCTTCCCAGTGCGCGCGGTACTGCTCGATCCACATCGCCGCATCGCGAAGTGGTTCAGGCTTTAGCCGACACGGACGCCACTGCGCGCGGCGACCCCGCTCGATAAGCCCCGCCTTTTCGAGCACCTTGAGGTGGCGCGTTACGGCTGGGGGCGTCAGCTCGAAGGGGGCGGACAGCTCCCCAACGGTGCGTTCGCCGTCAGACAGAGAGGCCAGGATGGCGCGGCGGGTTGGGTCAGAAAGGGCCGAGAATGTAGCGCTGAGGGCGTCTTGCATGCCGATTCCTGTCGGTGCAGGCACGGTTATCGTAATTCACTATATCATTAATTAATGAAATCGTGAAATACGATGCAAGCCCATTGCGGCGGTTCTTGGACTGCCACCAGCCAGAAGGGCTGTCTTCCGGGCCTTTCGATGTCATCATCCCGGCGATGGAAACTAGAGCTGTGGCTTGAGCGGCGGCTTTTGCCACGCAACGCTGTAGTCTCTGCCGTCAACCGGCGGATTGCCCCCCGGGCCATAACCGACGCGCGAAGACTCGGCGGCAAGCGGGACAAACTCATGGCTGATACCCGCGGGGGTGCATGTGAAATGCAAGAAGCCGAGCCTCGCGTCACCGTCCGGCCACCGGTCGTCCCACTGCGGGAAAGCCGTGGATGGCGCGAAGATCACCTTGATGCCGTCAACGTCGACGACACGGCGACAGTGGACGTGCGCCGTGATGGCGTGCGTGGTGCCGGTGTCTCGAAAGAGCTCGAAGAGATACTCGCGGATGGCGCTGTCAAGCGCGAAGTACCACGCCACTCGCTCAGCCTTTGACTCGGCATTCCGATCACAGTCAGGCTCGTCAACGGTGTCGGCGAAGAGGGCCGGATGGATCATCCAGACGTGTCCGCCGCCGGCGGCCGTGCGACCGCGTTGTTCTTCGAGCCACCTTCTGAGTGCCGCTTCTTCGGGGAGTCCGCTGCCGAGCAGGAAGGCATCAAAGGCACTGAAGCGCACACCGCGATAGTCGAACGACCAGCAGCTTTTGCCGAACACGCGGGCGTATCGTGCGACAAAATCCGAGTTGACAGCCATTGGCGCGTCAGGGGCGTACTTGTTTCCGACCTCGTGATTGCCGGGAATTACGTGTGCGTCAAACGGCAGGGCGCCGAGATCGTCTTTGACGAGCTGCAGTTCTTCGACGTGCGTGCTGCCGTCTCTCGTGAGATCACCGCCGACGAGAAGGAAATCCGGCTCGAGCTCAACGATCTGTTTACGTGCCGTCTGCCAGTTGTCATTCCACGCCGGTTGAAAACGGAATGAGCGCGGTGACCCGATGTGCATGTCAGCAACGTGAATGAATGACCAGGATTTGGATTGTTCGCTCTTGCTCATTGACCGCGTCGTTGGTGGCGTTGTCTGTGTTCGCATCCGGCCAAACTAGGGCGTTCGCACTATCTTCGAGGCCATCGGAGTAAGATCCGACGTTATCCGACCCAATACGCGCGAAGCGACATGGGACTTGCTCCCGCTGACTACGTAGTTGTTGTTCTGTATCTCGTTGCCGTGCTTGCGGCGGGGATCTGGTTTGCGCGCGTCACCCGCTCGGGCAGCGACTTCTTCGTTGGTGGAAACCGGATACCCTGGTGGGCCGCCGGCGTGTCGCTGTACATGACGACGTTCTCCGCGTGGATGTTCACCGGCGCCGCCAGCTTCGTGTACAATACGGGCTGGTTCGGATTCCTCTACTTCGCCGCGAAGCCGATCAGCTTCATCGTCGGCTTCCTGCTTGCCGCCGTGCGCTGGCGCCGTGCGCGCATCACATCGCCGGTTGAGTATGTCGAGGAGCGCTACAATCACACCACGCGGCTGCTGCTCAGCGTAGTCCTGGTTGTAAGCATGATGTACTGGCCCGGCCACCACCTCGCTTCGGTTGCCCGAATCGCCGCCCCCGCACTCTTTCCTGACGTGCCGTTTGCCATCGACGGACTCATTCTGTTCTTCGGCGTCTTTGTTTTGCTGTACTCGGTGGCGGGAGGCATCTGGGCGGTCAGCATGACCGATGTGCTGCAGTTTGTTGTGCTCCTGTCTGTATGTGTCGTGCTGCTGATTGCCATCTTCGCGTCGGGAGAGGTTGGGGGGGTGACGGAGGCGTTGGCGGCGGTACCGAAGATCGAACCAACACACAGCTTCAGACCCGGAACAGTCTACACGCCCTTGTACATCGTCGGATTCCTGGTATCCGGCATCTTTGGTAGCGTTGTTGGCGACAAGGCGCAGCGGTTTTTTATGGTGCAGGACGAGCGCGCCGCAAAAAAGACCGGGTGGCTCGCGTTTGCGCTCTTCCTCACGTCGCCACTGCTGTTCGGCATTCCGCCGCTTATTGGCAAAGTGATCTGGCCGGAGGTCGCCCAGCTCGCCGCAGTTGCGGGGGAGACCAAACCCGACGAGGCCATCTTCATCGCGGTTGTGACACGCTTCCTTCCCGCCGGATTGATCGGGTTGTTCATCGCGGCAATGGTCGCTGCGTCGATGTCGGCGCTCGACAGCGTGTGGAATACGGTGTCTGCTATCGTCTCGGTGGACCTCTACAAAGGACACCTGCGGCCCGACGCATCCGATCGTGAGCTGCTGATTGTTGGTCGTGTTGTCGTGGCGGTGCTGGCGGTGTCAGCCGTCACGATGGCGCTGCTGATTGTGCACAGCAGCCTCGGCATTTTTACCATCAGCAACATCGTGCTCGGACTCGTCGGTATCCCGGTCACGGTGCCGCTGTTCCTTGGAATAGTTACGCGCGTGCCGTCCACGTGGTCAGCGATCCCGGCAATTCTTTCGGGCATAATCGTCGCCGCGGTAACGCGATTTGCGCTGGACTGGACGCTTGGTCCGCAGTACCTCGCCGTCATCCTGACGAGCGTTGTTGTGATGTTTGGTTCGCGGTGGATTGGTGCAGCGTACGTGCGTCGCGGGCCGGCCGGTGCGGTGGTTGTTGCAGTAGTCCTGGTGGCGCTGCTGGGCGCGGTTTTCGGATTACCCGCCGTACCGACGATGGAGCAGGGCGTGTTCAACCAGGCGTTTTCCGTGTCGGGCGTCGGAGGGGTGTGGCTGCTGATCGCGCTGATGGGAATTGCACTATTGCTCGCGTTGTTTGCACCAGCATTTGGGCGGGATATATCGGGATTGCCGGATCGCGTGATGCAGTTCTTTGAACGGCTTGAGCATCCTGTTGATGTAGCTGCGGAGTTGGGCGACGACGAGAGCGTTGCCCGCCCCAATCGCATCATCGCGTACGCGGCGTTTGGGTTGGCCATTGTCCCGCTGGGGATGTTGGTACTCAGGGGTGGAGCCGACGCGGCCATTTACATTTCGCTGGCGGCCTTGCTTGTGGTGCTTGGCGGGCTCTTTATGCTTGCGGGTCAAGGGCGGCGCGACTAGCGGTCTTTGCCCGGCGGCTATCGGCGGGTTCCGGTTCACGGAGCCCCACGGACGTTCCAGGCCCGCAGATGGGCCACTCAGCGGGTCCCAGATGCCAAACGAACTCGGGTAGAGGTATCATCATCCGAGTAACTGGCTCATGCTATGAATCGCGTCAGGACGGACACCTTTTCCCAAACCGCGTCGTTGGCGCTGAAGGCGCTGATATCGCTGGTGCTATTTTCGAATGCGGACGTGCGTGCCCAGACGGCCGCTTGTGAACCCGGTACGGCATCTGCGTTTCTGGAAGCCAACGATGTTCGCGCCAAGATCTTCAACAGCGGACATCTCTTCTGGGATGGCCACCCGAACGCGTACGAGGTGCCATCCGGCGCCGGGGTTCAAGCTGCTTTTGTTCAGATGCTCGTCCTGACAGGGCGCGTCAATGGCGAAATCCGCGGCTCGGTTGCGAGGCCTCGGGGCTACGAGGTCTGGCCCGGACCAGTTGACGAGGTGACCGGGCTGCCCCCCGAAGGCGCCTGTGCAGCGTTCGACCGGATCTACAACATCGAGGCTGCAGATCTGGAGGCGCTTGATGCCGGTGTTGCGCCGGTGCCTGATCTCAGGGATTGGCCCACCGGGCTCGGAGCGCCAACGCTCGATGCAGAGGGCGACCTCATTGATATTACGTCGGTTCCACTTTCGGAGCGGTTGTCACGAACAATCGACCTGAACGCAGGAGAACGCCCGGCGATCATTGGCGACCAGATGATCTGGTGGATCATGAATGACGTCGGTAACGAACACTCGATTACCGACGGCCCGCCGCTTGGCGTGGAGATTGGCGTGTCAGCGTTCGCTTTTGACGAGTCGGATCCACTTCGCCATACCACGTTTTATCGGTACCGCATACGTTACCTGGGGACGGGTCCACTGGATTCCCTTTACATCGGGGTGTATCAGTGGCCGGAAATCGGTTTGTTCGCGGACGACTACCTTGGCTCTGACTCGACGTTGGGAATGGCGTACGCCTACAACGCGGACGACCTTGATGAAAATCACTACGGTCCCGCGCCGCCGGCACTTGGACTGGACATGGTCAAGGGGCCGCGCGTTGGGGATGGTTCAGGACAGCAGCCACGTGCCGGTTTTACCGCCGTCGTTCGTGAAGGCATTGGGTCAAGCGCAGACGCGTACCGTGCCGAACATTTTGAGAACCTGATGCGAGGCAGGTGGACCGACGGGTCGTTTGTCAGGGAGGGCGGTGATGGACGAGATCAGCCGTCCGGTGCGCGTCCGATGCCATTCATCTACCCGGGTGAGCCGGAGTCCAGAGGCTTCTGGTCGATGATGAACGAAGATGGTGCCGGTACACCCGGATCTGCTTACGACGTCAGGTACGTGGCGGGATCGGGCCCGATTCATTTGATGCCAGGCGATGTCGCCGAGGCAGATTTTGCGCTCGTATGGGCGCGAGGTAGCGACCACTTGGATTCGGTGCGTGAGCTGCGCCGTGCCGACGCGGCCGTTCAGGCGTTTGCTGATTCGGGATACGATCGGTCGCGACCAGCAATCGATCCACCGGCCCCTGTAGCAACGCCATCTGACGGAGCACTCACCATCTCGTGGAGCAATTCGTCGTCGTCAAACAACGCCACGGAATCGTTCGCTGTGTTTACACCCGTTGTTGGCGCGACATATGCCTTCGAAGGTTACGAGGTCCTGCGGTTTGACTCAGCGACAGATTCAGTCGGGCAGGTCGTTGCCACGTTCGACCTTGACAACGGGGTAACGCGCGTTCTCGACGTGCATCCGGACAGCATGTTTGCAGCCGTGGTTGTGGATGGCACCGACTCCGGGATTCTTCAGCGTTCGCTTACAGTTGGCGGATTGGACAACTACCGCACCTACCACTTCGGCGTGCGCTCGTACGCGTTCCAGGATGGATACTATCCGAAGGTCATCAAGAGCGCCGTTGCGCGGGTCAGCGCTGAACCAATGCCGGTTGAGGAAAACCCGAACATGGGAGACGCGATGGCGGCTATCGGCATCGTGCCCAACCCGTACTACGGCGAATCAGAATACGAGGTGCTTGGTGGCGACCGTGAGGTGCGGATTACAAACGTGCCCGAGGGAAGTGTAGTTCGTGTGTTTACGTTGAGCGGTTCGCTTGTGCGAGAACTGCGGCAGGAGAGCGTAGGCGTCGTGCGATGGGACCTTCGCAATCAATCCGGCCGGCGCCTGACGGGGGGCACGTATCTGGTTCACGTCGAGGGTCCAACGGGCCAACGGCGCCGCGTGTTGAAATTCGTGATGGTCAGGGCGCGGTAGGAAACACGATGGATTCCAGTTCAAAGAATCTGCGTCGCATTCGAACTAACGTAGCGATAGTCGTTCTTGTGGTGCTGCCTCTCCGCATCACACAGGCGCAGTCCGGTTCGTGCCAACCCGGCCAGGCTGAAACGATACTTCGCGGCAACAGCGTACGTGCACTTATCCTCAACAACGGGGCACAGTTCTGGCGGCCCGGGCGGTGGGTATCCGAGATACCAGACGGCGGCGGTGTAAACGTCGCAGTAGCCCACACCCTGACGCTCGGTGGCTTCGTGGACGGTGAACTGCGAATGGCTGCGGCCCGTGAGCTGCGTCATGAATTCTGGCCTGGCCCGATTGATCCGGAAACCGGAGCACCACCCACCGACTGCTCGGTGTATGATCGTGTGTATCGCATTTCCCGAAGTGACCTCGACGCGTTTGACCAGGGTGCGGCGCCTTCCGACGATCTTCGAGACTGGCCCACCGGTCTCGGTGCGCCAACCGTTGATGCTGCCGGTTTGAAGATTGATCTGGTGCATCACCCGCTTGCGAACCGTGCGACGCGAACCATAGATCTTGACGCGGGAGAAAGACCGCTTCTGGTTGGTGACGAGATGGTTTGGTGGATCATGAACGACCTGGGTAACGAACACCAGACGACATCGACCGCAGGCGTGGGTGTTGAGGTACACGGGACGGCATTTGCCTTCGATCAGCCGGAACCGCTGCGGACAGCTGTCTTCTTTCGACACCGCATCCTCTATCGCGGTGAGAGTCCGCTTGAGTCAGCTTATGTCGGATACTAC
>JAUIJQ010000184.1 GCA_030431165.1 Rhodothermia bacterium
GATCGTAGGTGGGACCCCATCGGTGAGGTGGCCGACGTACGGCTGATCAAAGAACTCCGGATCGTCGACGTGCATCAACGTTGTGCCAAGCATACACGCGCTGGCCCCCGATTCTTTCAGTGCCTCAAACTGTATCGCAAGTCGTTCCGGGTGACACCAGTCGTCGTCATCCCACTGCGGTACGATGACATCGCCCCGTGCAAGATCCAGTGACTGGTTACGTAGCTCGCCGAGCGTAACCGCATCGTTTGGCTGCTGGTAACGGTATCGCAACTCGCCGTTCAGCGAAGAAAATGACGCACGAGACGGCTCGCTGCCATTGTCGAGCACGACCAGCTCCCGGTTCGGATACGTCTGCGCATTAAATGACGCGACGGCACGCCGGCATAATTCGGGCCGGTCGGCCGTGACCATCACGCAGCTGATAAGAGGCGTATCCGACATGGGGAGTGCGACCCGGTTTACGCCGTAAGATGCAATCAACCGGCCACCAGTATCAAGGGGCACAACCTGATTCCGTCGGCCCACCCCGCGGTCGCACTCAGTCGAGTGACACGGATCCCTTTTTTATTACGCTGACGGTAACGCCGACATTGTTGTCGGGCAAGAGTTGACCGGTGTCCACCCCAACCACCATGCGGCCATACCACGCGCCACCTCGTCCAAGAGGGTTTTCGAGCGCCAGCATAAAGGAATACTGGTTCTTTCGTGTCAACGGCAGCGGCGTCTCGTACCGGTGATACGGATCCTTGTCGATGAGCGTGTGCGCACCATAATTCCGGCTGATCGTTGCACGCAACTCATAGGTCAGATCAAGCCAACCACCACCAGCGTTGCCCCGGGTCGGAAGCCGTCCCGACAATGCCAGGTGATGCGCAATGACGATGTTGTTGACGACGCCCTCGATTCCATCCGCCGTGATCATGAGGGGGAGCCCTATGCTGCGTCCGTAGTGCGTCCAGCCTGTGCCGTACAGAAAGTGGTTGTACATGTTGTCGGAGCCGCGCCGTTCGTCGGGTTTTGAGCCCTGCTTCTTCGTGTACACGTGCTCCCAGAGTATTGATCGGATGCCGGCCGGCGCCTTAGGGAAGCGAAATACAGCGCCCCACATTCCGTCCCAGGGGTTCCTGAATCGCAGTGAGACGGTATCCTCGTGATAGAACAGTCGGTACGCGGAAAAACCGATGAGCGGGAGATCTATATCCAGCCGGAAGTCATACGCACCCAGCGAGTTGCCCAAAACGTTCTCTTGTTCGGGGACGATGATGTTGTCGGATTTTGCCGGTCGTACAAATACGACGCGCAGGTAATCCGCAAACGATTGCGGGGTGCGACCAAAGATGGGTGACGTGCCACCCCACTGGACAAAATGGACTATTCGCCCGGTGCCGTGAACGGGCCAGTCCCCGCCGAGTCTGATCTCAAATTGCTTCTCGTGATTGTACGCACCCTCCACGTGTCGCTCACCGCCAAACCACCCGTGGCCGAAGAAGCCTTTTACTTCGACCCAGTGGCGGGTCCCGGGCACACCGATCCAGTTTCTCGCGGACAGGCTTACCTCCGTGATTGGAGCCGCGTTGCCGCTGACCAACAGAGAGCCCAACGACAGTTCGGCATCCGTCAGGCCAACTGTGCGTTCCTTTCGCCCGGCCCGGAGCGTCAGATGGTCGGAGTGCAGTTCGACGAAGTACTGCTGAAGAAAGGCGGTGCTGTGTTCGGATGCGCGAGCTACGGCATCAATACCGGCAGACCAGGAAAGAACGCCCAACGGCATTAGTCCCGTTTCTGCGCCCAACCGGAGCGCGGCTGCCCGGTCGTTCCTGTCAACAACACCAAACCGGTTGGCAGAAAGCCAGAAGGGTGCAGCCTCAGCCGTCGATGCCATGGCGCCGGCTTCAACGCGCCAGTCAAGCATCCGCGGCTGCGCACGCACGACGACCGGACATGCCAGGTGCAGCGCCACGACCACAGCAAGGCACGCGACAAGACCAACCCGCCGGATGTGTGTGGTTTCGTTTGGTGACTCCGCTTGCACGGCTGTAGATGAATCGATGGCGTGGATGAAAGGGAGCAAAACAAGCACGGTTCCCGTTCATGCCAAATGACGAAATTTGAGCTAGTGATCCTGGCAGGTGTGACAGCCGTCACCGTTAGCATTCTGGGCTGCCGGCCAACAACATCGTGGGACCTTGCTTTGTCGAACGACGGCACCGAAGACTGGTCAACCAACTGGTACCTTGAGGGCGACAAAGCCTCGGTTGAAAACAGGGAAGACGGATTTGTATTGTCCGCCGGGCCCACGCCGGGCGAGGACGCGAGCCACGCGGTGTTGTGGACGCGGCGCAGCTTCGCCGGTGATGTCAAGATCGAGTTTGAGTACACGCGCCTCGACACGATGACATCGGTTGATGCCGTCAACATTGTGTATCTCCAGGCTACCGGTCTGGGGAGCGAGGCTGCACCGCAGGACATCGCGAAGTCCGCAGAATCGCGTCGAGTGCCAACGATGAGCAAGTACTATCTCAATATGAACGCTCTTCAGGTATCGTTCGCGACATCGGGACCGGGACGCAGCAATTACGTGTCAGCGAGGCGATACCCGGCCACCTCTGTAGCCGCGTTCCCAACCGAAACTCAGCTCCAGCCGGTGTATGAGGATGTGAACCTGTTTGAGCCGGGTGTGACGTATCAGATCTCGGTGATCAAGACAGACGAAATGCTGTCGTTATCCGTCGTCGGTGCCGCCGAGAATCAGGAATTTGTTTGGGACACCACGAGGCTTCCGGCGTTGTCGGATGGGCGCATCGGTCTTCGGCACATGTGGGCGCGGTCGGCACGCTACAGCGATGTTCGAGTTTATGTGCGCAACAAACGTGCGAACTAGTACGGCACCTGCAAAAAATGAGATCAGCACTTGGCAACATTGGCAGCGATTGGTAGAGACATCGCGATTACGCTGCTGCCGGCTCCGCTGTCAGCTCGCCCCGTTCTTCGGGCTTTGCTGCACGAGTACCTGACGGAGTTGGCTGCCGGTGCGGATGTTTCAGCGCGTGCAGCGGTCGCTGGTCCGTACGCGTGGTTTGACGCGTACTGGATCGAGCGCAGTCGGCATCCGTTTCTGATTCGTCGCGGTGATCAGGTATTGGGGTTTGCCCTGGTGCGCGATCAGGAGTCGACCGGTACCGACGCGTGTCAGGTGGCTGAGTTTTATGTTGCGCCGCCCTACCGCCGCCGAGGTGTCGGGCGCGAAGCAGCACGCGTCCTGTTTTGCCTGTTCCCCGGTCCCTGGACGTTGCGCGTTCAGCATGGTGACGCGCGCGCCGAGCACTTCTGGCTTGCCGCGATTCAATCGGTGTCATCCGAGTCGATGGTCTCGACGGTTCTGTCTGACGCGATGCAGCTTCGCTTTGTCGTACGCGACGAGGGCTGCCGCCCGGTTGACACATTGTCTCAGAATGAGACAGCGTGACGTGCAGGCATCTTTCTGCGATCGCTCGACAAGCGGTAGTCGAAAACGATATTTGAATACTTATACGTTTCTTACAACCGTCGCGTATCGGTCAATCTGACACTATCCGGATGGCACCGCCCGTTCAATCCGAAAACAACAAACTACCCCGCATTCGAGTCGGCGTGGCCGGATCTGGGTACGTCGCGCGCCACTTCGTGCTTGCGTTTGATGGGAGGCAGGGCATCGACGTTTCGAGCGTTCTGACGCGGCGCAACCCTGATGCGCTGCCCGACTTTCCGCGCGCCGAGCGCCTGACGAACTCGGTCGCCGAGCTGATTGACACTTCGGATGTCGTTTTTGAATGCACCGGCGATCCGATTCGTGCTGCCGTGGTCGTTGATGCTGCCGTCGCAGCCGGCATCCCGGTTGTGACCATGAACGCCGAATTTCAGATTACGGCGGGCTCCTACTTTGCCAGTCGGGGACTGGTCACCGAGGCGCGAGGCGATCAGCCCGGCAGTCTCGCCGCGCTGCACGAACGTGCGCTTGATCTGGGTTTCAGGCCCCGTGCCTACGTGAACATGAAAGCGTACATGCATCTTGATCCGCCAAAGGATCAGATGGCGTATTGGTCGAACAAGAAATCTGTCGCGCTCGACAAGATTATCTCGTTCACCGATGGCACCAAGTTGCAGATCGAACAGGCCCTCGTTGCCAATGGCCTTGGTGCGACGATCGGCATTGAGGGGATGCATGGGCTGCAGACATCCGATACGGCTGAAGCGGCGCGATTCTTTGGTGAACGCTCCGAGGAGGTTGGCGCCAAGCTGAGCGACTTCATTCTTTTCCCGGGGGCGCCGCACGGGGTGTTCGTCGTTGCTGAGCATGATGAAGCGCAGCATGGTTTCCTGACGCACATCAAGATGGGTGACGGACCGTACTACGTTCTCACCGATCACGAAGTACTGGTCCATCTGGAGGTAGCGCGCACCATTCGCCGCGTCATGCACGACGGCACGGTGCTGCTGAACAACTCGAGTGATCCCGAGGTGAACGTGGCAGCGGTGGCAAAGCGTCCGCTGTCATCCGGGTATCTCCTCGAGAAGGGCATTGGATCGTTTGATGTTCGGGGTATGGCAGTTCGCATTGTTGATCGACCAGGCGCCGTACCAATTGGTTTGCTTGAGCATGTTGTGCTGAAGCGTGCCATTGAACCGGGGCAAATTGTCACGTTCGATGATGTTGAACTGAACGAGACACTGGCACTTGGTTGTTGGATGGATACGCTTGGTCGTGTAAACGGTACTATTAACGACGCGCACATCGGCCACCCACCCGCCATGATCCCAGGCGGCGACGGTTCGCCTTTGCTCGTTGCACCGCCAAACGGACCGGCCGCTGCGGGATCGGATTAGAGGGAGTATTCCAGACCGCCGCGTGAGAGTTCTCCACGCATATCGTGATATGCTGGCAAAGGGTGGTCGTCCCGACGATTCGCGACACCTCATCGCCGCCATCTCGGCGCTTGGCCACGACGCTGCCGTAGTTTCCTGTGATCCGGTGCCGGGGACCGATCCGATACTTCCCGACCATTCAGTCAGGGTGTTTCGTGTCTCGCGTGGCCCCGCGTCAATTCCGGCGTTTCGTGAGGCGCTGGAATCGTTCCGACCCGACGTGGTACACTTCACCGGCGGACCGCGATTACCCGCGCAGGTGTTCTGGGCGCGGGAGTCAACGCGCCTTGGGATCCCATACTTTGTTTCCGCGTGCGGCAACCTCAGTACAGCGTCGTTCAGATATCGCTGGGGGACGAAGAAGAATCGATTCTACTACCCCTTCGCCAAGCGCATTAATCATCGCCTGCTTGATGGTCCCTTTCTCGGTGGCGCGGCGGCAGTGCATGCGGGCTCCAGGAATGAGGCGGAGATCGTTCTGGGAGAGGGTGCCCGATCTGTCTTTGTTGCGCCCTACGGCGTCAAGCCCGAATGGCTCAATCGACCTCGGTTGCAACGTGCCGTGCGAGAGCCGGTCGTCTTTTCGTATCTCGGGCGCCTCTCGGTTCACCACAAAGGACTTGACCTGATCGCTGATGCTTTTGGAAAGGTCGTCGAGACCGGATATGCCGGTCGGTTTCGGCTGATCCTGGCAGGTACTGACGAGGCGGGCTCACTTGAGCGAATGAAGCGGCATGTTGATGCGCTTGGTATTCGCGATGTCGAATTCCCGGGAGGACTATGGGCTGAAGAAAAGCAGGCGCTTTGGGACAGGTCTGACTACTTCCTCCACGTATGTCGCTTTAACGGCTACGCGCTCAGCGTCCGCGAAGCACTGGGCCAGGGGCTGCCAATTATTACTACGCGGGAGTCGGATCTCGGTGACTGGACTTACCAGAATACCATGGGCGTTGTGGTGCCGTTGTCAGCGGGGGCGATGGCTGAAGCGATCATTGGCGCGATCACCCAGGATGATCAGGTGTACAGCGCGATGTCGAGAAATGCACGCGCGTTCGCCGAAGAGACTACCTGGGGCCACACGGCCGAGAAGTGCCTCGCGGCGTATAACAAAGTTATTTGAGTCATCATGTTCATCGACGGACGCACACTTGAAGACGGTCACTCCATTCAGTGCGATGTGTGCATAATAGGCGCCGGCGCAGCAGGAATTGCGCTTGCGATGGAGTTGCGAAATACGTCGCTGGATGTATGTCTTGTTGAGAGTGGAGGGCTCGACAAAGACAGAAACGCCGAAGCGCTGAACCGGGGTGAATCTGTCGGATATCCTTACTGGTCGCTGGCTGACGTTCGTCATCGACAGTTTGGAGGAACCGCAAACCTCTGGCGCCTGCCACTCGGAATCGACGGCCAATTGGGACTGAAACTCAGGCCACTCGACGCCATCGACTTTGAAAAACGCGAGTGGTTGGCTGAGTCAGGCTGGCCGATCAGTCGCAACGACCTGGATCCGTACTACGAACGGGCACAGCAATACTTTGGGCTTGGACCGCCGAAGTATGACGGAGGTCAATGGGCTGACGCGGCAGGTTCCCCGCAGCTACCGGTGGACGAGGATATCGTCCGGACTGTTGTTTTCCAGTATGGCGCGCGCGACGTGTTTACACAACGACATCGCGATACACTGAAGACGGCACGCAATGTGACCACCGTGTTGAACAGCACCGCCGTCGAGATAGCGACGAACGAAGAGGCA